>JBKJSU010000332.1:0-2958 GCA_046594415.1 Casimicrobiaceae bacterium
CGCCAGCCGCGGACGAACCACCCATAGGTGAGGATGTTGCCGGCCATGACGATGGCGAAGGCCACGCGCAGGCCGCCGGCATTGTCGAGTGTCCAGAACGAGCGCGCCGCGTCGACAACCACGCCGATGCCCCACTGGGTGATGAAGCTGCCGCCAAACATCAGGAGGTTCAACGTGGTGTTGGTGCGGCCGGCCAGTTCGCGGCCAAAGCCTTCGTTCAGCGTGGTGAACGCCAGCACGTTGACCGCCGCGCCCAATCCGTACAGCGACCACCACAGGTAGCTGCCGGGAATTTGCGCATTGATGATCACCAGCGCCATCGCGCTCAGCGCAAAGCCGCCGGCGAAGAGATGCCGCGCCTCGATGCCGCGGCGCGCGAGCCTGGTGCCGAAGAGACCAAGACCCATGTAGCCGACCATGATCACGAAGTTCATCATGAAGAGGTGATTGGCCGCGGCGGCGCGCGTGGTGTGCTCGACGTCCATCAGCCACGGCACCGCCCACAGGCCCTGGATGGCCATGAACGAACCCATCCCGAAGCTGGCGAGAGGCGCGATCCACCAGAAGCGCGGATGCACGAATACGGCGCGCACGCCGGCGAACTGCGCGCGCCATCCGGCACCGGTGGTGGTCGAATGAATGTCCGGCACGCGCCACCAGATGCCAACCGCGGCCAGCAACGTGACGATGCCAAGCCCGACGAACACCACGCGCCAGTGCGAGATGCGCAACGCAAATTCGAGCGGGACCGTGGCGATCAGCGCGCCTACGCCACCCGCCACCATCACCCAGCCCGAATACGAGGCCTGGCGCTCGCGCGGGTACCAGGTCGCGATCGCCTTCAGCGGCGCCATCAGGCACGCCGCGGAACCCGCACCGATCACCGCGCGGGCGACGGCCAGGCCGGTGCGCGTCTCGCCATACGCGAACAGGAATGCGCCGCAGGCGGCCAGCGTCAGCAGCACCGGCTCGACGCGGCGCGGACCATACCGGTCGAGCATGATCCCCACCGGAATCTGCATCGCGGCAAAGCCCAGAAAGTAGGCACTGGTGAGGAGCCCGAGCGACGATGGATCGAGCGCGAGATCGCGGACGAGGTCGGGCGATATCACCGCATTCACGGTGCGGAACAGGTACGACAGCAGGTACGCCGCCGCGAACGCGAAATAGATGGGCAGGAAGCGCATCGGGTGAGGATGTCAGGTGCGGAAGATGAAGAACACGGCGGCAGCGAACGCTGGATACTGGAGCGCCGTGGCGCAGGATAGTGGATTCATGGGCAGGACTTGACGGCGAGTCGCTGATTATCGCCGATCGGCGCGGGACCCGCCGCCGCTGGGGTGCGTGCTTTAGCGGGCTGCGGCCAATGGCAGCGTGACGGTGAAAACCACCCCGCCCCCCTCGGCCCGGTTGTCGGCGCGGACACTGCCGCCATGAAATTGCGCGATCACGCGCACGATGTACAGCCCCAGACCCAGGTGCGGGGTCCCCCCATCGCCGCCGCTGCGCACGGACACCATGGACTCGAACAGCCGGTCGCGCATGTCCTCGGGCAGCGGTGGCCCCGCATTCGCGACGCCCAGCTGCACCGCGTCGATGCCGCGATCGAGCCGGATGTCGATGGGCGCTCCGGCTGCAAATTCCACGGCGTTGGCGGCCAGCTTGTCGAGCATCTGGGCGATGAGATCAGGCGCGCCGCGAATGTCGATGGCTCCCGCCGGCGCGTCGTAGCGCAACACGGCCTGTGGATAGGCGAGCCGATAGCCACCCACGCACCCGGTGACCACAGGGACGAGGTCGAAGCGCTCCATCTCGACATCGGACAGGCTCTGTTCGAGCCGCGCCGCTTCGGTCATCCGGGTGAGGATCTGGTTCAGCCGCGCCAATCCTTCCTGCGCGCGTGTCATGTAAACGCGCGCATCGTCGGGCAACGGAGAAGCGGCCAGATTTTCGAGCGAGGAACGCACGACGGCGACCGGCGTACGCAATTCGTGCGACAGCCGCGAGGCCATCTTTTCCTGGTAGCTGGCGTAATCGGAGAGGCGCGCCAGCACGCTGGAGAAACTGCGCGACAGGTCGCCGATTTCGTCACCCGCATCCGAGCTGGCCAGCGGCTCGCGCACGCGGCCCTGCTCGTCGATGGCTCGCTCGGCATCGTCGCGCAGGCGGCGGATGCGCGACGACAACCACGTCGCATAGCCGGTCAGCGCGAGCGATCCGATCAGCAGCACGGCCAGCACGATGTTGAACAGACGCTCGAATGCACGGTTGCGCTCCGCCAGCACACCATTGCCGGTCTCCTCCGCGATCACCACGCCGCGCACCTGGTCGCCCCCCCAGATCGGGTGCGCCGCGCTGACGATGGTGGCCCTGCCATCGGAGGTGGCGCGCCGTTCGGTCGTGAGGATGCCGGCCAGCGCACCCTCGACGTCCCGCCCGCGCGGCGCGCCCTGGGTGGCGGCATCGTCGCTGAAGTCCTCCGTCGGCTGCTCCAGCACCAAGGCATAGAGCCGTCCGATCGTGGCACGCCCGATCCGCTGCCACAGTGACTCCGGCGGTGCCTGTGGCGGCAGGCTCTTCAGCGTGCCGGCACGCGCGAGCACCGTGCCGTCGCGATCGATGACCCAGATGCGCGCGGTGGTGCGCGACAGGCCCTCGACAATCTGGGCGATCTCGGGCGAGGCGGATGGCGGCAGCGACGGACTGCCCTTGGTCGTGTCCGCAGCGCGTTCCCGCGCGAAGGAAGCAATAGGATCGGGTGGATTCGCAAAGAGGCGCGGGCGATCGTGCAGCGCGGTGGCCACGGCCTGCGCGGTGCCTGCCAGCGTGCGCTCCTGCGCATCCCGCAACACGCGCTCGAGTTCGCGCACGTATTCGACGCCAAGCCAGGGCAACGCGAGAAACACGGTCAGGACCAGCAGGAGTTGCGCGCGGATCGACAGCGCAATGCGCGTGGTC
>JBKJSU010000355.1:0-4799 GCA_046594415.1 Casimicrobiaceae bacterium
AGTCCTGCAGCGAGCGCAGTTCCGCCAGATCGTGTTTGCCGGTGCGATCAACAATGGCGTACTCGAAGATCCATCCCACGCCGGTGGCATCAGGGCCGAGGGTCGCCTTCGCCGTGGCGGGCAGGCGCGATTGCACCTGACTTAAATACTCGAGCACCCGCGAGCGCGCCCAATACGGATCGGTGCCATCCTCGAAAATCACATAGACAAACGAATCACCGAAGTAGGAAAAGCCGCGCACAACTTTGGCACCCGGCACCGACAGCATCGTCGTCGTCAGTGGATACGTGACCTGATTCTCGACAATCTGCGGTGCCTGCCCCGGCCAGGTGGTACGAATGATCACCTGCACGTCGGACAGGTCGGGCAGTGCATCGAGTGGCGTTTGCTTCACGGACAATAGCCCCCACGCCGCCATCATCGCGGTGGCCAGCAGGACAAGAATGCGATTGGCAATGGACCATCGGATCAGTAACGCGATCATTGGACTTTTCCTTTGGGCATCGTCGCGATGGCGGTCAGCCGCGGTCCCTCACTGCCCATCACGAACTCGAATTCCACGCGGTCACCACTTCTGACGTTGGGCGGACTTCCGCCTGCCGGATTCTTGAAGCTCATCGTCATGCCGCCCCACTGCAACGACGGGATCGGGCCATGGTCGAGCAGGACCTCGGTGTTGTCGACGGCGCGCACCACCGCTGTTCCACGATGCTTCGATAGCGCCTCGCCGCCGGCTTTTGTATCGCCTATTCGCGCTTCGAAGGCACTGAGGCGGGCCTCGGAGTCGATCAGAAATTGCCCGGACACCACCACCTTCTGATCAAGCTCGAGGCCCCGCTTGATTTCGGTTTGACCGTTACTTTCCAGTCCCACCTCAACCGTGACCGAGCGGAATTTCCCGTCGCCTTCGGCTACGATCACCACACTGCGCTTGCCGGTCTCGATCACGGCTTCGGTGGGAACCAGGAGCATCGGGCGCTCGGCGGTCGCCGCAAAATTCACCGTCACAAACATGCCGGGGGACAGCCGCCTGTTCGGATTGGTGATCTCGATGCGGGCTTTGAGCGTGCGCGTGCCGGGGTTCACCTCCGGCAGGATCGCCTGGACGCGCCCCTTGAACACTGCATCCGCAACCGCGGGAGAACGCGCCTCGACCAGCGCGCCCACGCGAACCAACGCTGCCTGGCTTTCCGGGACCTCCGCATTGACCCACACCGTGCCGGTACCGTTGATCCGAAAGAGCGTCGCGCCGGGCATGACTGTCATGCCCTCACGCGCCATCAACTCCACGACCACGCCGGCGATGGGCGCCACCAGCGTGAAGCGCCGCTGCACCTTGCCATCGGCCTCGACATGGCGGAGCTGTTCTTCACTCATGCCGACCTGCCGCATCCGTTGCCGCGCGCCGTCGATCAAGCTGGCGAGGTCGGTCCCCTGCATACGCCGCACCGCCAGAAATTCTTCCTGGGCGGCAACCCATTCCGGTACGTATATTTCAGCAAGCGGCTGGCCTTTGTTGACCGGGTCCAACGTGGCCCGCACATGCAAGCGCTCGATGAAGCCGGCCGCACGCGCCTGGATCAGCACCTGGTCGCGCTCGTTCCAGGCAATCGTGCCGACCGCCGCAACGCCGCGCTGCATCGACCCGCTGACGACCGCCGCGGTGCGAAGACCAAGGTTCTGTTGCACACGCGGGCTGACGTTGACCGTCCCTTGATCCTGATCACCGCCGGCATACTTCGGCACCAGCATCATGTTCATGAACGGTGACTTGCCCGGCGCATCGAAGTTTTTTCCCGGCACCATCGGGTCATGGTAGTAAATGATCTTCTTGCCGGTCGCCGGGTCCATGTCGCCAGCTTTCAACCCCTCCTTGATATGCCGACGCGTGGCCGCCTCGCCGGCAGCGATGCCTTCGATGGGCTCTGGGCTCGATGCCGTCGCGGCAACGTTGGTGGCGGTTGGCGTCATCGCCATGCCGCGATTCATGCCCATCGCGTACAGGCCATAGCCGGCTGCGGCGACAACTGCAAGTGCGACCAGCGATAGCACGATCGAATGCGTTTTCATGTCGGTCTCCCCTATCGGCGGGGGCTATGCGCCGCATGGTCCGATGGAATCAGGAAATTGAGCTGTGCCCACAGTCGAGCCGTTTCCAGCGCGAGTTTCACGAGTTCGATCCGGATGTCGATTTCATTGCGTCGCGCATCCAGCACGACGCCAAGCATTCCGCCGCCGCCTCGATAGGTCGACAGCGCGGCCTGCGTACGCTGCGTGGCGAGGGGGATCAGTGTCTCGTCATAGCGGGCGAGTCGACCGCGGTTGCTATGCCACTCCTGCAGCATGACCTGTGCCTCGGCAGTTTGCGCACGTAGCAACTCGTCACGTTGGGCGCGTGATTGATCGACCAACGCCAGCTTGGCGGCCACGTCGCGATCCTGCCGGTTGCGTTGGTCCCATTGCAGTGGAATGGAAACATTGACCGAGACCATGTTGGAGTAACTCGGTCCCCGCTGGCTGTACATTAACGCCAGGCTCCAATCCGATAGTTTGTTGGCGCGCGCGATGTCGACCTCCGCGGAGGCGACCTCCTCCTGCTTCGTCAGCATCACAATGGCGGGATGATGGACGAGTTGCGCATCCAATGAAGCAAGGTGCAGCGGGACGGTATCAATGGTGGGTAGCGCCTCCAACGGATCAGCGGCGGCCGGTCCGATCCAGCGCGAAAGCATCGTCTTCGCGGTCAGGACCTGACGATCACTTTGGGCGATGCGGTCGTCAATCAGGGCGACCGCTGCACGCGCAGCGAACACGTCGACCTGGGCGCCACGACTGCCGCTCCAGGCCGCCTCGGCAGCGTCGATCTGTAGCCGGGCCTCGTCGCGCTGAAGGTGCAGCAACGCGCGAATTTCTTCCTGGTAGTAACGATCGAGCCACGCCATCGCGGTATCGCGGTTCAGATTGGCCAGCGCTAGCTCACGCGTAGCCTGCGCCCCTTCCACTTCGCGTTCGAAGCGTGCCGCACGTGCCATACGCTTGTCCGCGTGGGTGAACTCCTGCGTCACACCCACCGACCGCATCGTCATGAAATCATCGGTGAGGCTGAAGCGGTCACTGGTCGTCACCGGCAGGTTATTGATGCCCACCGTCAGCATTGGGTCGGGCAACTGGCCGGCGGCCACCGCGAGATCCCGGGCTGCCGATGCCGCAGCGTCCTGCGCGACCAGCGACTGCGAGCGCGCGCGCGCAAGTTTGAGCGCCTGGTCGAGGCTCAACATGCCTGCGGCATCTGCCGACGCCACGAAAGCGGCGCACGCGATGGTCAGCGCGGCGCTGCGGCCGAATGCCCAGAATGCTGAAACAGTTGCCCGGATGAGGCTATGAAAATGGATGGACATGAGACCTCCAGACGTCGAACGGAATCCGACGGGGCGGGCCGAAGATCAAGCAACGGCCTGACGCGACGGTGCGCTACGTCGATCGATGCGCCAGCGATGGCGCGGTCTGGAGGATCAGATGCGGAAACAGCAGTGCAGGATGGTGTGCGGAGGTGACGCCGCGACAGGTACAGGTTCGACGATGGCCGCACGGCCCGAGGCCGCCTGCGCCTTCAAATCCGGGAGTTCAATGGTCAGGACACTGATCATCACGGCCTGCACCGTCGGAGCGTGCGGGTGATCGTTACTTTGCTGCCCCGACAGGCAGTGCGCCAGACACAGGTTGGGCGTGTCCGCGTCCATCGCCGTCTTCGAACCCATCTGGTCACAATTAGCCGGCATCGCCGCCAGCGATTGGTCCGGATCGCCAGTCCACCCCGGGCAAGCGTAGGCCGCCAAAACGCCCTGCGTAAAGAGCAGAACCCCCAGCAGCAGGCGGCACACGAATCGCTTTGTTACCCCGGTCATACCGATAGTTTAACGCCGATTGCCGACGCGTTCCAAGAGACCACGATTTGACGCATCACTCCGGCGAACAGGCGAATGTAACCAAGGAAGGGAGGCGTTGATCCCCATGGACGCAAACGGCGCGAAAGTCTGGCGCGGCCTCATCGTGATCTTCGCGATACTGGCCACCGTGCAGCTAGCGACGTGACGGCGGATCGTTGGTCCGCACGAACGCGTCTCTTAGCTGGCGAAGGGCGTTCAGGTTGGCGCCGCGCGCTGATCGGCGCAACGCTAGCCGCGCAGGAATCCAAGCACGTCGGCGGCAATGCGATCCTTGTGCGTGGCCAAGAGGCCGTGCGCTGCTCCTTCATATTCGATTAACGTGCTGTTAGTGATACCGACAGCGGCCTTGCGGGCGGTGGCATCGATCGGGACCGTCTTGTCATCGGTGCCGTGAATGATCAACGTCGGCACCTTGAAGCTCGCAAGGTCGGGCCGGAAGTCAGTCGTGGCGAATGCGTTGGCGCAGCCGAGCGTGGCCTTGAGGCTTGCCTGCATCGAAACGTCGCGCGACCATTCGAGCACCTCATCGCTTACCGGCCGCGCCAATGAGCCGGCGCCATAGAAATCCTTGAAGAAGCTGGTCCAGAATTTTGCACGGTCTGCCTTCATGCCGTCCGCCATTGCCGCAAACGCGGCAGCATCGACGCCATCGGGATTGTCTTTGGTCTTCAGCATGTAAGGCACCACCGACGCCACGAGAATCGCCTGCGTGACGTCTCGGCCTCCATGCCGGGACATGTACCGCGCCACTTCGCCGCCGCCCATCGAGAATCCAAGCAGCGTGGCATCCTTGGCACCGGTAGCCGCAAGGATGTCCGCCAGGTCATCGGAGAGTGAATCGTAGTTGTAGCC
>JBKJSU010000370.1:0-5678 GCA_046594415.1 Casimicrobiaceae bacterium
GCGGCATCACGCTGATCGAACTGATGGTGGCGGTGGCGATCCTCGGCATTCTCGCTGCGATCGCGCTGCCCGCCTATGATAGCTATCGCGAACGGGTCCGGATCTTCCAGGCGGTGAACGATATCGGCGCGATCGGTACGCTGATCTCCAAGTTCGCGCTGGACCAAAGTGCAATGCCGGCTTCGCTGGCCGACGTCGGCGCCGACGCGGTGCGCGATCCCTGGGGGAATGCGTACCAATACGTGAATCACGACGACCCGCGTACGCGCGGACGCTGGCGCAAGGACAAGAACATCGTGCCGATCAATTCGGACTTCGACCTGTTCAGCATGGGCAAGGACGGGAGCAGCGTACCGCCCCTTACCGCCAGCGCGAGTCGCGATGACATCGTACGCGCCAGCAATGGGCGCTTCATCGGTCCCGCCTCGGACTACGATCCGTGAAGGTCGAGCGCGGGTTCATGCGCAGCCGGGTGGCGCGCAGGATCGTCGCGCTTTTCGTGCTTTGCGCGCTGGTTCCCATCGCCGCCAGCGCGCTGTTTTCGTACAGCCACGCCCGCAAGCTCCTCCTCGACCAGAGCTACCTGCATCTCGCCCAACTCGGCGAAGCCTATTCCAGCGCGCTCTACGAACGACTCAGTTCCGTCAGCCGGATTCTTTGGGACGCCTCGGCCAACCCCACCGCCGCGTCGACCCCCGAGCGCCAGAAGCGTCTGCGGGTTCAGCTCGATGCCCTGGAATTCCTCGGCGCGGACGGCAAACGGGTTTCCCTGCTCGGCTCGGTTCAGCCGTTCACACCGTTCTCCGGCGCCGAGTCCAGTTTCCTGGAAAAGGGTGAGACGGTATTGCGAACGCGCCTGGCCCCGGACGCGCCGGCCACCATCAGCATGGCCCAGGCGGTCGATCCCCGGAACCTTGGCGCCGGAATCATGATCGCCGCAATCAATCCGGGATTCATGTGGGGCGAGACCGACGCGCTCCCCGCGATGACGAACTTCGTTGTGTTTGCCGGTGACGGTACCCTGCTCTTCCAGTCCCAGGCCGGTGCGGATGCCCTGCATGCCGCGCTCGAGCTGCGCGAGCAGAAGACACCGAACGGACGTCTGATCGTGGCCGGAGGCGAAGAGCCCGAGGTGGCGAGCTACCGCGAACTGTTCCTCGAGTCGCATTTTTTCGTTCGCGGCTGGACCGTCGTCGCCACCCGACCGGAAAGCGAGGTGCTCGCGCCGATCGCCGCGTACAAGCAGACCTTCGTCCTGGCCACGACTCTGGCCCTGCTCGTCATCATGCTGGTCAGCGCCGCACAGATTCGGCGCACGCTGGTACCTCTCGAAAGGCTGATCGAGGGAACCAGGCGCGCCGCGAACAAGGACTTCAGTACGCAGGTCCGCGTCGAGGGCGATGACGAGTTCGCCGAGCTGGCGAGCTCGTTCAACACCATGACCTCCCGGCTGGGACAGCAATTCACCGCGCTATCGACCCTCGCGGAGATCGACCGCGCCATCCTCGCCCGGCCGGATGTCGTGCTGGTGATCGAAGCCGTACTGCGCCGCATCCGGGCCATCGTTCCTGCACAACATACCTGCATCGGCATTGTCGACCGGGACGACCCTGACGCCATGCTCGTTTATACCCGGGGCCGAGCCGACAGCGCCGCCATCGACGTCCTACGCGTCGCCGGCGCGGCGAACTGCGGGCCGGGATCCGGGGTTCCGCCGGAAGGCGCCTGGTTGCCGGCAGATGTTGCCCCGCCGCCATTCGCGGCCTTGTTGCTGAAGCAGGGCGCCCCTGCAGTGTTCGCGGTGCCGATCATCTGGCAAGGCGAGAACATCGGCGTCATCGGTGTCGGTGCCATCCGCGCGCACGCGCTTACCGACGACGAGGAGGCGCGAATCCGTGATCTCGCGGACCGCATCGGGGTCGCCTACTCCGCCGCGGTGAAGGACGAGCAGTTGTACTTCCAGGCGCACTACGACGCGCTCTCGAAGTTGCCGAACCGGCTCTTCTTCAAGGACCAGCTGGAACGTGCCATTGCCCGCACCCGGAGGGATCGGGAAGAATTGTCGGTGCTGTTCGTCGACCTCGATTATTTCAAGCACGTCAACGACAGTGCGGGTCATGCCGCCGGCGACGATGTGCTGGTCGAGACCGCGGAGCGCTTGCAGCGATGCCTGCGCTCGTCGGACATCGTCGGGCGCCTGGGTGGGGACGAATTCACGATCCTGGTGACCGGCGTGAAGAGCAGCGGCGATGCCCGAATAGTGGCCGACAATGTCATGGTAGCCATGGCGCGACCTTTCGTCGTCGCCGGCAACGAGCATTTTCTGAGTGCAAGCGTCGGCATTGCCGTCTACCCGGGAGACGGCGCCACCGCGGAGGAATTGCTGCGCAACGCGGATACCGCGATGTACCGCGCCAAGGCGGCGGGGCGCGGACAGAGCGTGTTCTTCGAAGAGCGAATGAATCTGGCGGCGCTCGAGCGCGTGCGTTCGGAACGTGACCTGCGGCATGCCCTCGACCACAACGAGTTCTACCTCGTCTACCAGCCGATGCTGAACCTGCACACCGGACAGGTCTCCGGAGCCGAAGCGCTTCTGCGCTGGAACCATCCGGAACATGGTTTGCTGGCACCGATGAATTTCATCCGACTGGCCGAGGAAACCGGGCTCATCGATGTGCTGGGTGAATGGGTAATGCGCGAAGCCTGCGGTCAGTTCCGCACGCTGCAGGACGCGCGGACCCCTCTGCCCAGAATTTCGGTCAATGTCTCCGCACGCCAGTTCAGACAGTCGCATTTCGCGGAAACCGTCCGCCGGGTACTGCGGGAAACCGGGGTTCCCAAGACCTGCCTTGAGTTAGAGATCACCGAGAGTCTCCTGCTCGACGCCACGCCGGAGGTTGAAGAAACGCTCCGGGCATTGAGCCGAAGCGGCGTGCGCATCGCCCTTGATGACTTCGGGACAGGCTATTCGTCGCTCGCCTACCTCAAGCGCTTCCCGGTCAACATCGTGAAGATCGACCGTTCCTTCGTCAAGGATCTGCCGGCGGACAGGAGTTCGGCGGCCATCACCAGCGCCATCATATCCATGGCGCATGCGCTGAAGATCAAAGTGGTGGCAGAGGGTGTCGCGACCATTGAGCAATCGGACTTCCTGCGCGATCTTGGATGTGATTTCGTGCAAGGCTATCACCACTCCAAACCGTTACGCGCGCCGGAACTGGCTTCATTTCTTCGGCGACGCAGCCAGGACGGCACAGGTCAGGATATCCCGGCGCCGGAGTTCCGCCTCCAAAAGCCACCGATCCGATTCGCGAAGCAGCGTTGAACGAGCCCGTCGCTAACGTGCAGCGTCCAGCACGCGGCGCAGAAATGGCCCGGCCAGTGCAATTTCCTCCAGCACGGCCGAATGCTCCGTCGGATTGCCTGATCGCGGTGCGTGAACGGGCTGCGCCCGTGCCCGGTGGCTGGACTACAGCCCGGCAAAGTGTCCGGCGATGGCACCCGCGGTGGTGAGCCAGATCGTGTCGCGGTGCGCCGCGATGTGCGCCAGCGCGCGCCGCAACTGGCGCAGCCTGAACGGTTGCCCCACGATGTAGGTGTGCAGCGCGATACCCATCACCAGCGGCGCCGCTGCCGCCTGGTCGCGCATTTCATCGAACTGATCGACGATCATGTCGGCGAACTCGGAAGCACTGGCACGGCGCGCCACGATGGCATTGGAGTCGTTCAGCTCCTGCGGGTAGGGCACCGCGAGAACGCGGCCGCCACGCGTCTTGAGCCATAGCGGCTGGTCGTCCGCGCACCAGTCGAGAAGATAGGAGAACCCGGCTTCGTGCAGCAGGTCGGGCGTGAGCGCGGTCTCGGCGATCCACGGCCCCAGCCAACCGGCCGGTGGCCGTCCCTCGTGCTGGCGAATCGTGGCGACGACATGGTCGATCAGGCGCCGCTCGGCGGCCTCGTCAAGTCCGGACTGCGTCTCGGAATTGGTCCTGCCGTGCGCGGCGATTTCGTCGCCGCGCGCCCTGAATGCCGCAATCAACGTCGGACAGTGGTCGTACACCGCCGCGTTGACGAGCAGCGACACCGGCATCTGCAATTGATTGAAGAGATCGAGCAATCGCCACGCGCCGACGCGGTTGCCGTAGTCGCGCCACGAGTGGTTGAGCACGTCGTGTTCATCCAGCGACGGCACCAGCTGCTCGGTGAGGCCTTCACCGAAAGCGTAGTGCTCGACATTGAGCGCGACATAGACAGCGAGGCGCTTGCCGCCGGGCCAGGCGAAGGGTTCGCGTCGCGTGATCGGTGCGTAGGCAAAGCGGCTGTGCTGTCGCAACATGCGGAAGCCTTGGAAAGTCTGTTGGCGGCGAGCTAGCGCGGGACGGGTGGGAGCTTGCCGGCGAACGCGCGCACGATGGCCTCGTCGACGTCGACCAGCTCGCGCCCCGACGGTGCCGCATAGCTACCGGTTAGCGGCTTGGGCAGGTTCATGCGCACCAGGAGTTCGGCCTGCCGGACGCCTGCGGCGATGCAATCGATCACAGGCACGGGAATGGCATGCTGCAGGCGGCGCGGGACGCCCGCCATCACCGCGCCCGTGAGGACGATGGTTTCAGCGCCGTCCTGTTCGATAGCCGCCTGCGCGGCGGCCACGATCTCGAGGTCGAGTTCAGGATGCGCGCCGCGGCCGTAGGCAGCCGTGCTTTCCAGGACGCGCCAGCCCGCGATGCGGGAGGTCAAGCCGTAACTGGCCACCAGTTCCTGGTACAACGGCAGCACGCGGCGTCCGAAGCTGATGACGCCGATGCGCCCGCCCAGCATGCATGCCGTCAGCAGGCCCGCCTCGGTCATGCCGACGACCGGAATCGACAGCAGCTCGCGCGCGCCCCGCAGTCCGGTGTCGTAGGACACGGCGAGCACCACCGCGTCGCATTGCGGCGCGTGCCGGGCGACGAGCGCGATCGTCGAATGCTCGGCGATGGCGTGTTCCGCGCGCGTGCCGATCACGCGCGCGCCGAAGGTGCCGGTGACCGCAATGATCTCGGTGCCGGGTGTGGCTGCGCTCGTCGCCTCGGCAGTGACCTTTTCGGAGACGATCGCGGACGTGTTCGGATTGACGACGAGGATGCGCACGGGATCTCGCTTGGGCAGTTTGACGTGGATCAGGCAAACACGGCTGCGAGGTCGATTTCGACCTCGGCGGGCGGTGTCAATTCGAGCGAATGCTCGACGTGATCGAGGTGCTCGATCATCAGCGCGGCGGCGCGTTCGGGATCGCGGGCCTCGATGGCGTCGATCAGTCCGCTGTGCTCATCGTAGGGACACGACGGCACGTCCGGCGCGTCGTACAGGATGATCACAAGGCAGGTCAGCGACTCGAGCTCGCGCATGGTGCGCGCCAGGAACGTGTTGCCGGCGATGTCGGCGATGATCTGGTGGAAGTCGCCGGACAGCCGGATGATCGTGCGCTTGTCGTTGGCAAGTCGAGCCGCCGACTCGAGCTTGACGTGCTCGCGCAACTTGCGGATATCGGCCGCGGTGGCATTCAACGCCACCCGGCGGACGAGGTCCGGCTCAATCAGGCGCCGGGCTTCGAACACTTCGCGCGCCTCGTCCACCGTGGGGCTGCTGACGAAGGCGCCACGGTTGGCGATCAGCGTGACGATGCGGTCGTGGGTCAG
>JBKJSU010000379.1:0-2559 GCA_046594415.1 Casimicrobiaceae bacterium
CCCAATGCACTGCTGCCGCCGTTGATGGACAACCACGGCAACTACATCGCAAGTCTCGGCAACGTGTGCCGCTGGCTCGCGCGCGAAGCGGAAGCGCTGGGCGTGGAAATCTATCCCGGTTTTCCGGCCGCGGAAATTCTCTACGACGAACAGGGCGCCGTGCGTGGCGTGGCCACCGGCGACATGGGCGTGGCGCACGACGGCACGCACAAGGCGGACTACCAGCCGGGCATGGAACTGCTGGCCAAGTACACGCTGTTTGCGGAAGGCGCGCGCGGCTCGCTGTCGCAGGAACTGATGGGCAGGTTCAACCTGCGCGACGGCATCGATCCGCAGAAATACGGCATCGGCATTAAGGAGCTGTGGCAAGTGGCGCCCGACCGGCACCAGCCGGGCCTCGTCGTCCACACGCAGGGCTGGCCGCTGACTTCCGACACCGGCGGCGGCTCGTTCCTGTATCACCTGGACGACGGCACGGTGTCCGTTGGCTTCGTCGTCCACCTCAACTACGAGAATCCGCACCTGTCGCCCTATGACGAGTTCCAGCGCTTCAAGACGCATCCGGCGATCCGCGGCACCTTCGAGAGCGGCAAGCGCCTGGCGTATGGCGCGCGCGCGATCAACGAAGGCGGCCTGCAAGCGGTGCCGAAGCTCACGTTTGCCGGCGGTGCGCTGATCGGCTGCGCAGCGGGATTTGTGAACCTGCCACGCATCAAGGGCAGCCACAACGCGATGAAGACCGGCATGCTGGCCGCGGAGGCCGCATTCGCCGCGCTGGGCGCGGAGCGTGCGCACGACGAACTCGTTGCCTATGCGGACGCGTGGAAGAAGTCGTGGGTCTACGCAGACCTGTACAAAGTCCGCAACGTGAAACCGGGGCTGCAGTGGGGCATGGTGCTCGGCAGCCTGCACGGCGGTGCGCATATGTGGCTGAACGATCTCGGCCTCGGCGCGCTGGTGCCGTGGACGCTTCGCCACGGCAAGGCCGATCACGAGTCGCTGCAGCCCGCCGCGCAGATGCCGCGCATCGACTATCCGAAGTACGACGGCGTGCTGAGCTTCGACAAGCTGTCGTCGGTGTTCCTGTCCAACACCAACCACGTGGAGGACCAGCCGGTGCACCTGCAGTTGCGCAATCCGGCCATACCGGTGGACGTGAATCTCAAGCTCTACGACGGGCCGGAGGCGCGGTATTGTCCCGCCGGCGTGTACGAATACGTCCCGGATGAGCGCGCGGGTGGCGACGCCCGCCGGCTGCAGATCAACGCGCAGAATTGCGTGCACTGCAAGACCTGCGACATCAAGGATCCGCGGCAGAACATCCACTGGGTCACGCCCGAAGGCGGCGGCGGGCCGAACTACACGAGCATGTAGCGGCTCAATCGTTCCACAGCCACGCGGCGCCCCGCACGCCGCTCGAGTCGCCATGCCCGTGCCGGACGAGGCGTGTGTCCACGCGGTCGGAGAATATCCACGGCCCCCACTGCGCGGGCACGCTGGCATACAGCCGGTCGATGTTGGACAGGCCACCGCCCAGCACGATCACATCCGGGTCGAGGAGATTGATCACGTGGGCAAGCGCACGCGCGAGCCGTTCCTCGTAGCGCGCGAGCGTGGCGTTGGCATCCGCATCGCCTGCCGCCGCCGCGGCCACGATTGCTTCGGCGCTCATGGTCACGCGATTGCGCTGCGGGTGATCGCGCGCGAGCGCCGGACCGGACAGCCACGTCTCGATGCAACCGTTGCGACCGCAGAAGCAATGCGCGCCGGGACGCTCGTCGTCGCGCGGCCACGGCAATGGATTGTGTCCCCACTCGCCGGCGATCGCATTCGGCCCGTCGAGCACGTGACCCGCCACGACGATGCCGGCACCGACACCGGTACCGAGGATCACACCGAAGACGACACGGGCGCCCGCACCGGCGCCGTCGACCGCCTCGGACAGCGCGAAGCAGTTGGCATCGTTGGTGATGCGCACCGGCCGCCCGAGCACAGTGGCCAGATCACGCGCAATTAGCTGGCCATTGAGGCAGGTCGAGTTCGAGCCGCGCAGCAGTCCGGTGGCGCGGGAAATCGAACCCGGTGTACCCACGCCCACGGTCGCTTCACCTGCAGCCAGGCCGAGTTCCGCCTCCGCCGCTGCGACCAGCGCCGCCACCGTCGCGAGCGTGCCCGCATAATCGTCACGCGGCGTCGGCGCGCGACGCCGCCATAGCAGCGGACCCGCGGGGCCGAGCGCCGCCACCTCGATCTTGGTCCCGCCCAGATCCACGCCCAACCGAATTGCCTGTTCCATCGCGCGCGCCACTCCTCCTGATCCGCGAAGCTGTCGAAGTTGACCCCCACCCCGCGATGCCCGAATATTACAGTCCACAGAACATCGCGCCGGCCATCACCGTCCGGGCGACTTACGGGGGTTCGCAATGCAGCGCTTTCGTCGTTCCATGGCCGCGTTCGGCGTGGTTGCCCTCATGGGCACCGTGTCCGCGGCCGCGCAGCAACTCAACGTGATCTGTCCGGTGCAGGCCGAGTGGTGCAACCTCGCCGCGACGGAATTCG
>JBKJSU010000391.1:0-14278 GCA_046594415.1 Casimicrobiaceae bacterium
GCCACTGAGAACCGGGTGCGTGTCGCCACTCCGGAAGAACGTACCGTCGGAAGAGAACGTCAGCAGGTTCTTGCCCACGCCTCTTGCTCTACTAACCGTGACTTCCCATGCGCCAACTAACGTTGGATCGGAGGTGGCCACCCGATTGGGCGAGCTTTCGGATGTCGTTGCTCCTGGACTTGCGCAAGAGGACAACCATGTGACTGCGGTAATCATCGCTAATGTGCGGAACAACATGCGACTACTCCTTTGGGGACCCGTGATGCGTCAGTTGACTATGCTCCGATCGTCAACCTTGCGCAATGAAGTGCGGACGGAACGCCGCTGCTGATGCCTGCCGCGCGTACCCCGCAAAAACCTACATCGCGCAACGTTTCAAATCAGAGAGCAGACGACCGCTTCAACCTGGGCAGGCGTCTGCTTTCGTGGAGTGCGAAGGACAGTAACGGGTCGATAGCGGTTCCGAACGCTCGGTCGCAGTTTCGCGTGATTGCATTTGTGTGTGCGCTGCGGGTGGAGGGAACGTGCCGGCCCGTGCGGAACACGGGATACAATCGGCCGCGATCACGGTCGCCATGAACGACTGGGCGAACGACCTGCCAACCGCATGAGTCACCCATCACACCGTATCGCGCGGCACCCATGATGGATCGGCACGATTGATCAGCATTGGCGCGGCTTTCCGGCCGGTCGTGTGCAGTGCGTGTGCAGTGACTTACGGCGTCCTACTGGGCAGGCCTTCGCTGTAAATTGCTCGTAGCGCGAGGGGTTCGATGGCGCCGACGGCGCTTGCCGACTTCGACCGCCGTGAGTCGCGCGCCCACCGATCAGTTTCTCCGGAGATTGCCGTGCAGGCCAATTTGACGAGCTGGATTTCATCACCTGTCCGCACCGGCGCGGCGTTCATCGTGGGCTGGTTTGGGATGGTTACCACGCCTACCTTTGCTCAGATTCCGTCGTAGGCGAGGAATAGCGTGTTGAAGCGAATGCCAGCTGGAAACCTCGCTGACATGGTTCCGGGTCCTCGACCGACCGCGGTAGCGAAGGCACCTTCCGCGTGGACCTATCCACTGCTGGCATTGGCCATCCTGACGCACGTCTTTTTGTGCTGGCGCTTGCGCACGGATCTCGCCTTCGATCCCAAGACCATTTACTTGCCCTTCGCGCAGCGCCTGCTGGGCGAAGGATGGGCGTTTCTCGCCTCCGAGCGATCGGTGTGGTACCCGTTCGGTGCCTACGGCTATCCAGCGTTACTTGGCGCCAACTTGCACGTAGTCGAGGCCGTCAACGTGATGCTCTCGTCGGCGGTCGTGCTGATGCTCTACCGCATCGCAACGCTGGCCCACTCGGTACCTGGCGGGCTTGTCGCCGCGTGGTTGTACGCCGCGTCGCCCGCAGTGGCGCCATTGGTGATCAACGCCTTGACCGAACCACCGTACTTCTTCCTCTGCGCCGTGTGGATGTGGGCGTTCAGCGAGTTCTGTGCGTCCGGAGCGCGGCGCTGGGGTTGGATCGGGGGACTCGCGCTTGGCTGCGCGGTGAATTTTCGCGCATCGCTGGTGCTCTACATTTTTGGCAGCGCGATGCTTGCAGTGGTCGCAAGCAGGTACGGCGGCGCCGGGCGTGACACCTGGAAAAAGTTGGCCGGCGTCCAGGTTGTCGCAGCGCTGATCACGATCGCCGTGATCGCCAAGAACTGGCTGCTGTTCGATTTGCCGCAAATCAGCACGGGCGGCGGCAATGCCTTCTACCTCGGCAATCACCCGTTGACTGGAGGTTATGACCCCGACGTGGTCGGTTTGTTCTTCGATGTCAATGGCGTCGCGCAGGAACTCCAGTTGACCGTACAGGCGGATCGCAAGCTCTTCGCGATCGGCTGGGAAATGCTGCGCGCCCAACCGCTGGAGGTGACGCTCGCGAACTACTTGCGCAAGACGTGGGCGTTCCTGTTCTACCCGAACGTTGCGGTGAGCGACAGCCTGTTTACGCTGCGCTCGTATCGCATCGTTCTGCTGGCAGGTGCCGCCGTCGGCGTTGTTCGCGGTTGGCGTTCACCCATTGTCCTGCTCGCCGCGTCGGTGGCGGCCTATCAGGTATTGGCGCACATGCCGCTGCTCTTCACTCCGCGATATTCCGTGGGCGCACTCGATCTGTGGCTGGCGCTGCTTGCAGGATGCGGCTTTGCCACCGTCTCGCGATGGTCGCTGCGCAATGTGTCGCTGTTGGTACTTGCGATCGCCGCCGCCATCTACGCCGGAAAGATGATCCGCCTGCTCGAAGGCGCTGTCGTTCCGCTTCATTTCAACGCTAGCGTTCCGCACCGGATCATCTGGGAGCAGCGCGGCGCCCCCGAGGGCGCGCTCACCGGCTTCGTTGCGGACCATGCCGCCGGCGCGCTCAAGGCAACCGCCAGCGTCCCCTCGGTCCGGATCGCACTACCCGATGTGGGAGGCATTGCCGGCAACGCGAAGTTTTGGCAGCGCAGCCTATTCCTGATCCTCGAGGTTGCGACGCCACCTGACGGGAAGCGCTGCAGCGACGGGAGGATCGAATTTCGTCCGCTTCCCGCGAATCCCGATCCCTTGGCGCCGGTGGCCTACTACCCGTTCAATCTTGCCCGCGAGGCAGCGTCCCAGACATTTTCATTCGGCGTTGCCACGCGCACGGCAACCTGGCCCGCCGGCATCAACGGCCCGGGCAACTTCGAGATCTTTTTCGCGTGTGAACCGGGCGGCGTTGTACGTCTGGATCGATTGGCGATTGCCGAATCCACCTACGCCGAAGTCTATGGTGGCAAGAACTCCGCGGCACCCGGCGCGCCCGTGCTATCTGTCGTCGAGTACTACAGCGCGTCGCGCGACCGCTATTTCATCACTTGGGTTGCCGACGAAATGGCTACTCTGGATGCGGGAGTAGACGTCATGGGGTGGGTTCGTACGGGGCAAACATTCGGGACCTATGCGACGGCCCGACCTGGGACATTGCCGGTGTGCCGCTTCCGCATCCCGGCCGGTCTCGGCGATTCACACGTCCTGGGACTGGGAACTGCGGAGTGCAGCGCGATCGCGCAGGAAAATCCGGGTTACCTGCTTGAATCACCCAACTTCACAGCGCGCATGGTCCCGCCGCAAGAGGGTGCATGTCCCATCGGCACGATGCCCGTCTATCGCCTGCTCGACAGCCGCACCGGCGTTAACTATCGGTACACGACGGACAAGTCGGTGCGCGATCGGATGGCGGCGAGCGGCGGGTTGCCCGCACGGGAAGGGTCGGAAGTACTGGCGATGTGCGCGCCACAGTAGATTGCTCTGCCGCAGGGTCTTTGCAGGAGTGTGCAATGTTTTCCCGTACGCTGGTTCTTGCCGCATTCCTCGTGGCCACGATAGTCGATATCATTCAGGCAATCGATGTGCTGGAACGCCATCCGCTCATTGGTCGGCAACCATAAGCGGTCGCTGAACACTGGCAACTATATCCCAGTCGGAAACGCGCCGAATGTAGATATCCGCCAAGTGCTCCGGCACAGCCGGGCAAGAGCGCAACGGTCGGCGTATACCGCTGAGTCGCACGCATTCACGTATCATCGTTTGATGTCGAGATCTAACATCCCTGCCCAGAATCACCTGGGGAACATCGCCCGCCGCGCAATGCTTGAGCGCGGCCTGCTACCGGATTTTTCTTCGGAAGTTCGGAAGGAGGCAGATGCGATCGAGTCTGCCGCGACCGACAGTGGCCCCGCCATTCGCGACCTGCGTGGCCTGCCCTGGGCGTCGATCGACAACGACGACTCGCGCGACCTTGATCAGCTGACGGTGGCCGCGCCGCTGGCAGGTGGCGCGGTGACAATACTCGTCGCCATTGCCGACGTCGACGCGCTCGTGAAGGCCGGCTCTGCGATCGACGGTCACGCTCACACCAACACGACATCGGTCTACACGCCGGCCGGGATCTTTGCGATGCTTCCCGAGAAGCTCTCGGCCGGTCTAACTTCGCTTGGGGAGGACGAAGTGCGCCTCGCCATCGTCATCGAAATGACCATCGATGTCGGTGGTGAAGTGTCACACTCTGACGTATATCGAGCGCGTGTCTGCAATAAGGCCAAGCTTGCCTACAACAGTGTGGCTGCCTGGCTGGACGGGACAGCGCCGGCCCCGGCGGGGATTTCGGAAGTACCGGGATTGGACGGGCAGCTCCGAATCCAGGATGGCGTCGCGCGCGCGTTGAGATCCGTGCGGCAGGAACGTGGCGCGCTGGATCTGGAAACGCCTGAGGCCCGGGCGGTGTACAGCGACGGGGTGCTCACGGACCTGCAGCCGGACAAGAAGAATCGTGCGAAGACCCTGATCGAGGATTTCATGATCGCCGCGAACGGCGTGACCGCCAAGTTTCTGGAGAGTCACGGTGTTTCCTCACTGCGAAGGGTGTTGCGCTCCCCCGCGCGGTGGGAGCGGATCGTCGTGCTTGCCGCAGCCGTGGGCGCGGGCCTGCCCGCGACACCCGATGCCGCGGCGCTCGAAGCGTTCCTGCAGAAACGCCGCCAAGCCGATCCCCTGCGCTTCCCCGATTTGTCCCTGTCCGTCGTCAAGTTGCTGGGTCGGGGTGAGTATGTTCTGGAGGTCGCCGGACAGCAGGCCGAAGGGCACTTTGGTCTTGCCGTTAGTGACTACACGCACTCCACCGCCCCGAATCGGCGCTACCCTGATCTCATCACGCAACGCCTGCTCAAAGCCGTGCTTACATCCTCCGCGTCCCCTTACACTAATGACGAGCTTGCACTGCTTGCGCAGCATTGCACCGAGCAGGAGGACAATGCGGCAAAAGTGGAACGCCAAGTGCAGAAGTCCGCCGCGGCCCTCCTTCTGGCATCGCGTATCGGCGAGCATTTCGACGCTATCGTGACGGGCGCCTCCGACAAGGGAACCTGGGTGCGGATCGCGGGTCCGGCCGTGGAAGGAAGGGTAGTGCAAGGTTTCGAGGGGCTCGACGTGGGTGATAAGGTTCAGGTCAAGTTGCTTCGTACCGACGTGTCCCACGGCTTCATCGACTTCACGCGAATTGGCTCCCGATGAGTCCAAATAGTCGTATTGATCCAGTGATTGCCGAGACCATCAATCGAATATAGATCGTCCACGGGTCTATTAATCGGTTCGATGGCATTCAAACTCTCCATAGGAATCGGAATTCCATATGAACTTGACGCTCAGCATTGGTCCTTTGGTCTCCTTGATTGCGGGCATCCTTATCCTGGTTGTGCCGCGGCTCCTCAACTACATCGTCGCAATCTATCTGATCATCATCGGTCTGCTCGGACTGTTCGGCGCTGGCAATTTCCATTTCAAATAACGCCTGAACTACGGTCAAGTAGTGACAACTGCGCTTCAACAGCAGGCTTCCTGCCAGAGAAAATCGATGGCGCAGGCACGCCCGCCTTAGCCATTCGGGAGGCGCCCCCAGGGGCCCGGCAAGCGCATGTCCATCAAGCGCGATGGTGCTACATAATGCGCGGATGCGAAACGCATTCATCCTTGCGGTGGACGTCGGCGCCGGGTCGCTGCGCGCGGGACTCGTACGGGCCAACGGCCGTATGGCCGCCGCCGCGGCGGTACCGCTAACGATGTCCGAGCCGCGGCCCGGATGGGCGGAGGCCGACCCGGAGCGCTGGTGGGATGCGCTGCTCGCCGCGACCACCCGCGTGCTCCGTGTCTTGCCGCGCTCAGGGCGCGTCTTGGGCGTATGTATCTGCGGACTCACGCGAACACAGGTTCTGCTCGATGACCGGCAGCGCGTGCTCGGACCGGCGATTCTCTTTCGCGACCGCCGCGCGGCGGCCGTTTTGCCTGAGATGGGAAACCCGGGGCTGACCGCGTTCGATGCAGCGGCGCGCCTTGCATGGATCGCGCGTCATCAGCCTGCACGTTTTGCTAGAATCGACCGCGTTGTGGAGCCCAAGGACTATCTCAACTTTCGATTGACCGGTGTGCTGGCCGGCGACACTGTCACGCATTCACGCCGGCCCACAACGGCGCCGATGGCCCAAGGCGATCTCGTCTCGCCGTGGCAGGCCGTTGGCGTGGTGATACCGACGGTCAAGGCACTGGCACGTATCGCGGGCGCGCCGGTGTTCGCGGGATCGATGGATACGTGGGCGTCGGCGGTGGGATCCGGGGCGGTCCGTCCGGGCCACGCCTACGATGTCGCGGGCACATCCGAAGCGGTGGGCCTCGTTTCCGCCCGGCGGGGTACGGCGCCCGGCCTCGTGTCGCTCGAGTGGACCGAAGACGCGTACCAGATCGGCGGCCCCACGCAGGCCGGCGCCGATTGCGCGCAATGGTGCCATGCCACCTTCCGCGTGCGCGGCCGACTCGAGGATGCTATCGAGCGCGTCGGTCACCCAACGCAACGCGTCGAGCCGCCGCTATTCCTGCCGTATATCGCCGGCGAGCGCGCGCCGGTATGGCGTAGCGACGTGCGCGGCGCCTTTCATCGGATCGGCCGTCACAGCACGCCCGACGACTTCCTCTGGGCCGTACTGGAAGGCGTCGCCATGGCAGTGCGCGACATCCTCGAACTTGCGCAAGCCGCGTCGGGCGCACGTGCCACGCAGTTGCTCGTGTCCGGCGGGGGCGCTCGCTCGAATGCGTGGTGCCGGCTCAAGTCCGATGTCACCGGTCTGCCGGTCGTCCGCTCCAGCGAGGCAGAAACGGGCGTGATCGGCGCCGCGATCGCTGCCGCAGTAGGATTGGGCCTTCACCGCACCGTGAGCGACGCCGTGGCACACATGGTTGCAAGCGGACGGCACTTCGAGCCACGCGCCCAATTCGCCGCCCGGTCCGACGCTCGTTTCGCCCAATATCAGCAGGTCAAGCAGGCAGCGCTCGCGCTGCAAGAACCGTGAACGCGCGGCACATCCTCGCGACCTATGGCACAGCGATCGCCGCGCTTTGCCTGTTCACCTTCTTTGCAATCGCTGCCGACAATTTCATCAATCCGACCAATCTCGTCAACGTGCTGAAGCAGGTGAGCTTTCTCGCGATCCTTGGCATCGGCTTCTCGCTTGCGTTTACCGTGGCCGAACTCGACCTGTCGTTCGCCGCCGTTTGCAGCCTGTGCGCCGTGGTGGCGGGTGGACTCATCTTTCACAAGTTCTCGGTGGTCTTCGCTGTTGCTGCCGCGATTGCGGTCGGTCTTTGCGCCGGGGTGTTGAACGGGCTCCTCGTGACGAGGCTGCGCATTCCATCGCTGATCGCAACGCTCGCGATGGCCTCGGTGGCGACAGGACTGGGCTTTGCCATCACCGGCGGTGTCGCGTTTGTCGGCCGCTGGGATCCTGCGTTCCTCGCACTCGGACGCGGCAGCGTGCTCGGGGTGCCGGCGTTGATCGTGTGGACCGCGGCGGTGGCGATTCTCGTGCATCTGGTGTTGACGCAGACGCGCCTCGGCCTGCACCTCGTCTTTACCGGCGAAGCCGATGAGGCTGCGCGTCTGGCGGGCGTGAAAATCAAGTGGATGAAAGTCACGGGCCTCGCGTTCTCGGGGTTATGTGCGGGCCTCGTCGGAGTACTGCTTGCGGCAACACTCAATTCCGCCGCGCCCGACATCGCGAAGGACTACCTGCTGACTTCGATTGCCGCGGTGCTGCTCGGCATGACGATGTTCGAGCCCGGACGCTGCAATGTCCCGGGCACGCTCGTCGGCGCGGCGACCATCGGCATGCTCGGCAACGGTCTGGTGCTGATGGGTGCGGCGTACTATGTGCAGGACATCATGCTTGGGATTATCATCATCGCCTCGGTAGCGCTGTCGGCGTCGGCGCTGAAGAAGGCGGCGTTCGGAATCTAGAAAACCATTGGAGGCTAAGGCCATGTTGCACAAAAAAATACTGGGCGCGATCGCTGCACTCGGCCTGCTTGCGGCGGCATCTTCGGCCGGCGCGTTCAAGCTCGGCATCATCGCTTTCCAGATGTCGGCGGAAACGCATGCGCGTTGCTCGAATTCCGCCGCGGAGGCCGCGAAGAAGCTGGGCTGGACCGTCCAGCAACTCAACTCCGAAGGCAGCCTGCCGAAACACGCCGAGCAGATCGAGACCATGATCCAGGCGAAAGTGGACGGATTGATCCTGTGCATGGGCAAGCCGATAGAGGCAGAGGCGCAATTCGCTGGTGTGAAGAAGGCGGGCATTCCACTTGTCACCGTCGTCTCCGGGACGAGCCCGCATTCGATGTTCGACATCCAGGTCAATGACTATATCGGCGGCGCGCAAGCGACGATGTATCTGCTGAGCAAGATGAACTACAAGGGCGAGATCCTCACTGCGCGCTTCGAGCAGAACGTGGCGTCGCGCATTCGCGGCAAGGAGTTGGACGTCATCCTCTCCGAGAACGCCGCGGTCAAGGTTCTTGGTAGTCACTCGATGGCGCGCACCGCGAGCTGGCGCGACGACGTGCGCAACGGCATGCAGGCGCTGATCCTGCAGAACAAGGGAAAGTTCCAGGGTGTCTGGGCGTCGTGGGATGGACAGGCTTGGATCATCGACGATCTTCTGCGCGCACAAGGTTTGAAGAAGGGCGATGTGATCATGGTCAGCGTGGATGGAGGTGAGGAGTCCTACCGCCGCATAAAGGATCCCGCAAGCCTCTTCACCGCGACAGTGGCCATCCCGTTCGAGTCGATGGGTCAGATGGCCGTCGACGCGCTCGACAAGATTGTCGTCAAGAAAATGCCGCGCGACAAAGTCGTCAGCGGACCGTATATGTGGGTCGATGCGGTGCTGGTCGACGCGTCGAACGTCGACAAGTTCATTGGCAAGTAGCTTGGCCAATGAGGCGGCGCTGATCCGTCTCGCCGGCATTCGCAAGCGCTACGGCGCCGTCGAGGCACTGCGAGGTGTCGACCTCGCCGTCGATGCAGGCGAGGTGCTCGCGATTTGCGGGGATAACGGCGCCGGCAAGTCGAGCCTCATTCGAGTCGTCTCCGGCGCGCACGAGCCCGACGCGGGCACGATCGAGCTCGAAGGCCGGCCGGTCCGTTTCGGTTCGCCGCAAGGGGCGCTGCGAGCGGGCGTGGCCACGATCTACCAGGACTTGGCACTCACGTTGCGGCAGCCGATCTGGCAAAACATCTTCATCGGCGCCGAATTGACGCGGACGCTGCTGCCGGGCATTGCCGTCCTCGACAAGGTGAAGATGCGGGCCGAGGCCCGCCGATATTTGAACGGACTCAACGTTTCAATCGACGATGCCAACCGCCCGGTCGACACGCTCTCCGGCGGCCAGAGGCAGGCAGTGGCGATCGCCCGCGCACTGCGCTGGAATGCGCGCCTCGTCATCATGGACGAGCCGACTGCAGCGCTCGGCGTTGCCGAAAGCCGCAAGGTGCTGGACCTGATCCGCGAGTTGCACCGCGCTGGCACCGCAGTGATCCTGATCAGCCACAACATGGCCGAAGTAGTCGAGGTCGCCACGCGCGTCGCCGTGCTCAAGAGCGGCCGGAAGATTGCCGATCTACCCACGGCCGGTTTGTCGGCCGACGATCTCGCGCACCTCGTGATGACTGGACAGTTACCCACCTCACCAAGGAAGCTTCAGTGACCAATTTCACGACCGAGTTGAAACTCGCTGCCGACGCCGACATGGCTGCAGCCCGCGAGGCCGCGTTGCGCGCACGCTCAACGCACTCCCGCGCCGAGCTCATGCGCCACATGATGCTCACCACCGCCAAGTCGACGGACCGCACACGCAAGGATTCGATTGCGCTGGTCGTGGACGAGTGGCTCGACGCGTGGCAGCGTAACCGGACTAATTACCCGTACGCTCAGCAGATGGAGGCGTTATCGGGTGCTTGCTACGACGCGCTGCGCTCACCGAATACCGCTACGGATGACGCGGTGCGCGCAGCCTTTGCTGAGTTGGACCGCGCGTGTGTTGCGAATGGCACCACCCTCGCCGACGAAATGGCGTGGCGGTCCGGCTGCTCGCACGGTTGGTGGAGCGACGTCCGGCCCTCGCCGCCGCTTCCCGAATATTCCGAACGAGCCCGGCGCGGCCAGTCGCTGTTCGAACGCGGCTGCCCCGTGCACTGCCTGGGATAGGTCTGCGCTGTTCGGCGCGGCGCGCCCAGGGCATGGCGGCCACGATCTGGCCCAAGGGACGAACTCCTGCTGCGCTTGCCGAAGTCTGTCGGTCGCCATAGGATAGTGGGAGTCAAAAGGGCCAAGCTTTTGAAAAAGTCCCGACTGCGTTGAAACTGAAGACTGCAGCCAAAGAGGTAGCGCATGTCCGAAACGGTTTCGAGTGAACAGGATCGCGAGGAACTTGACCTGCTCCTGCGTGGCTTTCAGGTATCGCGGATGTTGCGGCTGGTGGCTGATCTTGGGGTCGCTGATAAGATCGCGCCCGATGGCGCGGTTTCGATCACCGACCTCGCCACCGCCTGCTCGGTACTACCCGGACCGTTAGTCCGTGTTTTGCGTGCGCTGGCAGCGTTCCGCATCTTCCAGGTCTCGCCGGATGAATCTGTCGCGCACACGCCACGCTCGCGCCTGCTGCGCACGGACACACCGAACAGTCTGCACCACGCTGCACGCTTCTGGACCGGGCCTGGTTCGTGGAATGCCTGGGGAATGCTGGATGTGGCGATGACCGGTGGCATACCGCACGAGGCAGCCTGGAACATGAGTCGCTTTGCCTACTTGCGCCAGCATCCTGACGAAGCCCGAGTCTTCGACGCGATGATGGCCAATTTTCCTGACAACCGTCATGCCGCCATGGCCGCGGCTTACGATTTTTCGGCACCGCGCCTGATCGCGGATATCGGCGGCGGTAATGGCGCAACACTGCGCCACATCCTCGCGCGCTTCCCGACGCCGCGCGGCCTGATTGTCGACCGTGAGGATGTCGTCGCCGCCGCGACGCCGGAGGACCTAATGCACGGGCGCATTACCGCCCAGAGTGGCAGCTTCTTCGACCACGTGCCGGCCGGGGCCGATATGTACCTGCTAATTCGCGTGCTGCATGATTGGAAGGATGAGGATTGTCTGCGTATCCTGCGCGCCTGCCGCGCGGCGATGGAGCCCGATGCCATACTGTTGGTGGGCGAGCAGATCCTGCAACCTGACCCTGCGCGCGGTCGAGCGACCGGCTATCTCATCGACATGCAGATGATGGCCATGTTCGGACACGCGCGGGAACGCAGCGAAGCCGAGTTCCGCAGTCTGTTGGCGCTGTCCGGCTTCGAGCTTCGGCGCGTCGTTCCCACGGCGTCTCCCGTTTGTCTAATCGAGGCGTTGCCGATACGCGCCAAAGGCTAGGGCGTCCAAGACACGACGAAAACTCTCATCACCCCGCCAGTGCCCATGGCGCTTTTAGCCAAAGCAGGGCGTCCGAAGAAGCGGTGCGACTGACCGGGTTGCGTTGACGGCTGAATGTTGCCGTTCCCGAAAGCGCCGAGCGCCGCATTGTCTGTTTTCCGAAAATGCATGCGTCAGCAAAGTGTCGGCGCGTCGAGCGCGCAGCCGCCCACAACGCACACTCATCGTAGCCAGGTGTCGCGAATCGCGCGCAGGTGCCGGTGGTCGGTGCCGCAGCAGCCGCCCAGCACATTAAGCGCCGGCAGCTGCGCGCGTAGTCGGCGGTAGCGCTCTCCCAGATCGGGCGGATCGCCGATGTCCAGTTCGGTCGCAACGTCAAGTTCGGCGTGGCTGAGCATCGAGGCATTGGCACGAATACCCCGGATTCGTCCCTTCCACGGTCCGGCATCGTCGAAGCAAGCGTCGAAATGGCTTGGGTGGGCGCAGTTCACGGCGAAGTAGGCGGGCGGCGCATCGGCATCAACGCGTTCGATTGCCTCGCGCAACCCCTCGCCGCTAGGCAGCCGGCCGTCGGTCTCCACAGTGAATGAAATCGCCACCGGCAAGCCGACGGAGCACCCCGCACGCGCGACGCCGATTGCTTCCGTGGCACTGGTCATCGTCACGGCGGCCAGCATGTCGACACCGCCGTCCCGCAATGCCGTGGCTTGCGCCAGATGGAAAGCTGCGGCCTCCTCGGCGCTGCCCGGGACGTCGGCCACATAGCCGTCGCCGCGTGGACCGATGATCCCGGAGAGCACCATCGGCCCTGTGATGCGGGGCTGCCATTCGTCGCGAATCTCGCGAATCAGCCGAACGGCGTCGCTGTTAGCGTCGGTCAACGCCTGCGCGTCATAACCCAGCCGACGGCCCCAGTCGGTACTCGCGCGCCAGGTTGGCGTCTCCAACACGAATCCGGCCTGGGGTGTGCTCGCGCATAGCTCGAGATACGGCTCGTAGTAGCGCCTCAAGCGCTCGCGCCCGGCGGCATCGCGCAGCAGCACAAATGCAGCGAAGTGCGGCAGATCCACACCCTCCAGGTAGACCAGCGTCGTCTCGAGGCCACCGTCGCTCAGAAACAAACCACCTGCGAGTTGCGGCAAGGTATGTAGCGCCATCATGTGAGCTCCAAATATTCAGCATGGTACTTGGCCGTGCGCGAATTGACGCTTGCAGGCTACTGTTTGAGCTCCTGCTTCAACCAGGCCGAGAAGATCATCAACGCGGGCGACGGTTCGCTGGACCACCGGTAGTAAAGGTAATGCAGCGGCCGTTTGATCGGGCGCAGACCGGGGCCGGCGATGGCGACAAGTTCACCCCGCGTCAACTCGGCTTCGAGGTTCTCGGCGAAGGGGCTGGGCGCTATGCCGCTGCCGGACTTGACTAGCAACGGGTCCCCCACCTGCTCACGCAGGCGCGCCAGCGAGTGGCTGATGGCCGACGGCGTGCGCGCCAGCCGCGCCGCTGCACGCGTGACGCTGCCTTCGGTCATCAGCACCTCGAAGGTCACCAGAAGGTTCAAATCGAGCCGCCCAAGCTGAATATCATTCATGATGCATGAAATTTATGAGATGGACACATGGTGAATGTAGCTCAATGATGACCCCGTCGCAATCTTCTATCGCGCGGCACTCAACCCCAGGAGGCATTGCATATGGACACCCAGCCTTTCTTCACCACCCCAGCCGACCGCGGCCGCCCCTTGAACGTGGTCGGCGAACACATCACCGTGCTGGCTTCCGGCGCGACGACCGGCAGCTACGAGGTCTTTCTCCAGGAGGGGCCCGAGGGCAGCGGACCGATCCCCCATACGCATCCTTGGGACGAGTCGTTTTACGTAATCCGTGGCGAAGTCGAATTCAGCGTCAACCGCAGTGACCTGCGCGCGGCGCGGCCCGGTGACCTGGTACACGTTCCTGCCGGTACACTGCACTGGTTCCGCTGGAATCGCGGCGGTGGTGCCATGTTGTCCATAACCTCTCGCCTTGGCGCATCGCGCCTGTTCGCGGACATCGACCGCGAGATTGCGCCTGACCAGCCTGATGTCGAGAAGCTGATGGCGATTGCGCTGCGCAACGGACTGAACGTCGCTGCGTGACGCGATACGGCTAGATCGCCGGCAGATGCCACCCGATTTCGCACGCGTCGTAGACTAGAGCCTTGGACTGATCCTGGTCACGCTGAATCGACTGATCGCTGGATCAAATTTGCGAAATGAACAGGGAAGAACGAATGGATCGCCGAAGCTTCGGGATACGCGCAGCGACAACACTCGCGGGCGTGGCCGCCATGGGGTCGGCATGGGCTGCGCACCCAACGCGCAATCTGGATACATGGCTTCGTTTCTTCAAATCGTTTCCGGGATCCACAAGTTTCCGGATCGACGTGAACCGTAACGAGTTGGAGTCCGATACAGCGTCCACGCAGTTCTTTGTCGCCAGCGCAATCAAGACGTTCATCCTTGCCCAATATCTTCGCGACGTCGATGCGGGTAGTCGCTCCGAGGACGAGCAACTTCCCGTCGATGACAGCATTCGTACCGACGGCAGTCCTGTATTCTCGAAATTGACCGGAACGACCGCGGCACGCTCGATCCTGGAGGCGATGATCACGCACAGCGACAACTCGGCGACCGACATCGCCCTGCTGCGCGTCGGGCCGGATCGCGTGCGATCGCTCATCGCCGAGCAGGGTCTGCATGCATCGCTCATCCCCGATTCAACACGCCGTTTCTTCTCCTACAACATGGGCGCGCCAGTTGGCGTGGATATCGGCTGGTCCGGTGTCCAGCAAGTATTGGCGTCGGGCCGCACCTTGGGACCGCCACGCCGGCCACTCAATGACCATGTAACCTTGGCCAGTAGCGCTGATGACCTCGTGTTGTATTACAAGCGGGCCCTTGCCGGCAGGTTGTTCACCAAGCGGACAACGCTT
>JBKJSU010000417.1:0-5746 GCA_046594415.1 Casimicrobiaceae bacterium
CGAGCGCCTGACGCAACCGGAGCAGATTGCGAAGGTGCGCAAGCTGGCGCCGATCGCGCTGGACCTGCAATGCACGATGGCGCAGATGGCGCTGGCGTGGTGCCTCAAGAATCCGCAGGTGTCCACCGTGATCACCGGTGCCAGCCGACCGGCGCAGGTCCATGAAAACCTGGGCGCGCTCGATGTCGTCCCGAAGCTCGACGCCGCGGTGATGGCGCGCATCGATGCCGCGCTGGCCGACTGACGGCGGCACGCCATCCGCCCCGCATGCACGATGAAGCGCGCCTTCCGCTCGATACCGCTGCTGGCGCTGTTCGTCACGACCACGGCGATGGCCGGGCTCTTCGGTAGCCTCTTCGCGGGCACCATGCCCACGGATCTTGGCGTCCGCGACGGCCGCCTCAAGGCTTGCCCCGACAGTCCCAACTGCGTCAACAGCCAGGCCCTCGATGCCGGGCAGGCAATCGCGCCCCTCACCTTCCAGGGCAACGCCCTCGCGGCCATGCGGACGCTCGCCAGGATCGTTGCCGCCACGCCCGGCGGCATGATCATCACCGAGCGCGACGGCTATCTGCAGGCAACCTTCGCCACGCCGACGATGGGCTTCGTCGATGACGTCGAGTTTCTGGTCGACCCGCAGCGCAACGTGATCGAGGTGCGCTCCGCCTCGCGCCTCGGGCACAGCGATCTCGGCGTCAACCGCAAGCGCGTGGAAACCCTGCGGCAGGCATTGGCGACAGCCCTTGGCTGAACGCAACGATCGCCGTCGCGCCGGCCGCCGCACGGCGCCGCGCGCCGCCGCGCCGGCGGTGCAGGCAAGCGCGCCGGCCGTAGTCCTCCACGAGGGCCGTGAGCGCTCCGTACTGCACGGCCACCCGTGGGTTTTTTCCGGCGCCATCGATCGAGTGCTGGGCGATCCCGCGCCGGGGGCGACGATCAGCGTGGCCGCTGCCGGCGGCGCGTGGCTTGCGCATGCGGCATGGTCGCCTGTCTCGCAGATCCGGGCGCGTATATGGTCGGCCGATGCGGCGCAGACCATCGACACGGCTTTCTTGCACGACCGCATCGGGCGCGCGGCAGCCGCCCGCGCGCCGTTGTTCGACGATGGCCATACCGGCGCGCGCCTGGTGCATGGTGAAGCGGACGGCTTGCCCGGCATCATCGCCGATCGCTATGGCGACGTGATCGTGCTGCAACTTCTGTCGGCCGGCGCAGAGTTCTGGCGCGCCGCAATTGTCGAGGCACTGGGCGCGCTGCCCGGCGTCGCCTGCGTCTACGAACGCTCGGACGCCGAGGTGCGCAACCTCGAGGGCCTGCCGCCGCGCGCGGGCGTCGCCGCGGGAACGCTGCCGCGCGAAGTGCTGCTGCGCGAGGATGGTCTGCAGTACCGCGTGGACCCGGTGGGCGGGCAGAAGACTGGCTTCTTCCTCGACCAGCGCGATAACCGTCGGCTGCTTCGCGACGTCGCGGCCGGCCGGCGCATGCTCAACGTTTTTTGCTATACCGGTGGCTTCACGCTGGCCGCGCTGGCCGGCGGCGCCACGCAGGTGGTGTCGATGGACAGCTCGGCCGAGGCGCTGGCGCTGGGCGCGGAAAACCTGGCCCGCAATCCGGCACTGCCCGCGGTGGCCGCTACGTGGATCGAGGCCGACGCCTTCACGCAACTGCGGCAGCTGCGCAACGAAGCCGCCTCGTTCGACCTGATCGTGCTCGATCCGCCCAAGTTCGCGCCGACGGCGGCACATGCCGAACGCGCGGCGCGCGCCTACAAGGACATCAACCTGCTGGCGCTGAAACTGCTGACGCCGGGCGGCCTGCTGGCAACGTTTTCGTGTTCGGGCGGGGTGGACGCCGCGTTGTTCCAAAAAATCGTGGCCGGAGCCGCGGTGGATGCCGGCGCGCGCGCCCAGATCCTGCGGCGGCTCGGACCCGCGCCCGATCATCCGGTGGCGCTGGAATTTCCGGAGGGGGACTACCTGAAGGGCCTGCTGCTGCGGAAGGCCTGACCCCGGGCCGCAGGCAAAAACAAGGCCGCAACGGGTTACCCCGATGCGGCCTTGTCAGCCTCGGCCGGATGGACAGGAGGTCACCCGGCCGTGTTTGCAACCTTGTAGTCGGTCAGGCGGGCGCCTTCATGCATTCGCTTTGGGCCTTGGAACGCTCTTCCTTGGCCATGCCCGCCGTCTTCTTGTTGCACATCGCCATCTTGCTTTCGGGCTTCGCAGGCGCCGCAGCCGGCTTGGCGGACAGGCAAGTGCTCATGTAGGCCTTGCGCTCGTCGCCCTTCTTGTCGCCGGCCGACGCGTTGCACGCCTTCATCTTGTTCTGTTGCGGATTGTCGGCGGCAAAGGCCGGTGCCGCGGCGAGAAATGCGCCTGCTGCCATCAACATCATCAGTTTCTTCATGGGTCCCCTCCGGAATGGTAGAACGATCGGGTCGAATGCAAACTGCCCGTTGGTGAAGCGTCGTCCGGATGGAACTTCCGGATGGGTCAACGATCAGGTTGAAAGCAGTCTACGGCATCCCTGACGCGCGAGGCAACGGTTTGGCCGACCCGGACGCGGCGACTGTTGCAGGCGCGTCATGCTGCGCCGCGACAGGGTTCGCGAGAGGCCGGTATACCTAGCCTCAATAAAGCGGTAATATATTGTTTTACCTGAATAATTTTATAGGAAACATCGCCGTGCCCGCCTCCCCTGCCCAGCGTAACCGTGCCGCCGGCACCCCTACCCAAGGGCCCGCTCCCCGGATCGACGATACCCGCATCACCGACATCACCGAGCTGTCGCCGCCGTCGCACCTGCTGCGCGAGTTTCCGGCTGCGGGACAGCCTGCAGCCACGACCTACGAGGCCCGGCAGGCCATCCATCGCGTGCTGCACGGGGCGGACGATCGCCTGCTGGTCGTCGTCGGTCCCTGCTCCATCCACGACTACGACGCGGCCATCGACTACGCGACCCGGTTGGCTGCGTTGAAGCACGAGCTTGCCGATGACCTGATCATCGTGATGCGTGTCTACTTCGAAAAGCCGCGCACCACGGTCGGCTGGAAGGGCCTCATCAACGATCCGCGACTCGACAACAGCTTCCGGATCAACGAAGGCCTGCGTCTTGCGCGCCGCATCCTGCTCGAGATCAACGAGCTCGACCTGCCCGCGGGCACCGAGTATCTCGACATGATCACGCCGCAATACATCGCCGACCTGATCGCGTGGGGCGCGATCGGCGCGCGCACGACCGAGAGCCAGGTCCACCGGCAGCTTGCCTCCGGCCTGTCGTGCCCGGTGGGTTTCAAGGATGGCACCAACGGCGACGTGCGCATCGCAGTGGACGCGGTCAAGGCGGCGTCGGCCCCGCATCACTTCCTGTCCGTCACCAAGGGCGGCCATTCGGCCATCGTGCACACCGCCGGCAACGAGGATTGCCACATCATCCTGCGCGGCGGCAAGACCACCAACTACGACGCCGCGAGCGTGGATGCAGTCAGCAAGGAACTGGCCAACAGCGGGCTTGCCGCCCGTGTGATGATCGATTGCTCGCACGCCAACAGCCAGAAGCAGCACGACCGACAGGTGGACGTGGCGCGCGACATCAGCATCCAGATTGCCGCCGGCGACGCGCGGATTTTCGGTGTGATGATCGAAAGCCACATCAACCCCGGCCGCCAGGACCTCGTCCCCGATCGCGCGCCCGACTACGGCGTGTCGATTACCGATGCGTGCATCGGCTGGGACGCCACGGTGGACACGCTGCGGGAGCTCGCGGAAGCAGTACGCCTGCGCCGCCTGAAGCTGACCGACGAAGCGTGACAGCGAAGGGGCGACGGTCTGGCGATTTGCCGCCGCACGCGGCGCCGGTGCCGATCGAAACCGAGTTGAAGCTGGTCATCGACCCGATTGCCGCAGCCACGCTCGCCCGGCACCCGGCATTGAAAGCGTTGAAACGGGGCCGGGCCCGCAGTTCGCACCTGGTCGCCACCTACTTCGATACGCTGGATTGCGCACTCGCCGCGGCCGGAATCGCGCTGCGATTGCGCCGCGACCGCAACCGGGTCGTGCAGACCGTGAAGGGCCCCGCCCGCGCCGACAGCACCGTCGGCATGGCGAGCCGCCCCGAGTACGAATGGCCGGTGGCCGGGCACCACCTCGATCCGCTGCGCTTTGCCACCACGCCATTTCGCCGCGCGCTGGGCCGGGCCGAGCAGCGCGGGCTTACTGCGCGTTTCATCACCGACTATGTCCGCACGTCGATACCGCTGACCTTTCCCGACAGTTCGATGGCCACGCTGTGCATCGACCTCGGCTTCGTCCGCAGCGCCGACGGCGGCCCGGTGATCCAGCAGCCGATTCACGAAATCGAAATCGAGCTGGAGGTCGGCGATCCATTGCGGCTGTTCGAGCTGGCGCAGGCGTTGGCGCTCGACGTGCCGCTCAAGCTGGAGCGATCGAGCAAAGCCGAGCGTGGCTATCGGCTGCGCCAGCCGGTGGTATCGGCGCCGCTCCACGCAAGCGATGCCGTCCTGCATCCAAAAATCACGGCGAGTGAAGCGTTCACCGCGATCATTCGCGCCTGCCTCGACCAGATCGAAGGCAATGCGGCGGGACTTGGCCACGACGATGATCCGGAGTGGATCCACCAGATGCGCATCGGCGTGCGCCGGCTGCGGGCGTGTCTCTCGCTCGGCCGGGCTGCGTTTCCCGCGACGCGCCTCGAGCCGCTGCGGGTCGAGTTGCGATGGCTCGCCCAGGCACTGGGCCCCGCGCGCGATCTCGACGTGTTCACGACGTCCACCCTTCCCGCCTTCAAGACGGCATTGGCCCGCGGCAGTGGCGCCGGTCCGTTGGACAAGGCGCTGCGCTCGCTGGTCGCGCGCGCCCGGCGCCAGCGGACGGTGGCACGCGCGGCGGCGCGCGCCGCCGTAGCCTCGCCGCGCTTCGTACGGTTGATGCTGGCCGCGGGCGCGCTCGCCGCATCGCCCCTTGCGGATGCAACTGAGGCGGCACCCGCCTTCGACCGGCTGACCGGCACCGCGCGCAACTTCGCCCGCCCGCTGTTGAAGCGCCGCCACCGCGAGTTGCTGGCTCTCGGCCTCGACCTGGCGCACGCGCAACCTGCGGCGCGCCACGCCGCGCGGCTTGCCGCGAAAAAGCTGCGCTATGCCGCCGAATTCTTTGCGCCGCTTTTTTCGCGCAAACGCGCCCGCAACTATCGCCGCGCGCTGGCGACGCTGCAGGAAGAGCTGGGCCTGTGGAACGACGCCGCGGTCGCCGCCGGGTTGGCCGCAGAACTCGCGGGACCGGAGTCCGCCGTGGCCGCGGCGTTCAGCGGCGCCGCCGCCGCCGCGGGCGCCGCCCGCGAGCTTGCGTTGACGCAGGCATGGGACGCGTTCAGCGGCACCGCCACCTTCTGGTCCCGGCGCTAGATGGCGGCCCGGCCGTCCATTGCCACCGCGTCGTCGTACCGCGCGCCCACGTGGCTGCCGGGCCGGCATGCGCAGACGCTGTATCCGTTTTTCCTGCCGCGCCCCGAGCTTGCCTATCGCCGCGAGCGCGCCGAGACCCCTGATGGCGACTTCTGGGATTTCGACTGGGCACACTCAACGCCGGGTTTGCCGGCCCATGCGCCCCTCCTGATCGCGTTCCACGGACTGGAAGGCGACTCGGGATCGAACTACGCGCGCCACCTGATGCTCGAGGCGGCGGCGCTGGGTTGGCGCGGCGTGGTTCCGCATTTCCGCGGCTGCGGC
>JBKJSU010000450.1:0-4312 GCA_046594415.1 Casimicrobiaceae bacterium
CGGGCGACGAAACCGCTGTGTCCCAATTGCGGCGCGGCGACGCATGGCCACTATTGCGTCAACTGCGGTCAGGAAACGGCGATCACGCTGCCCGGTTTTCGCGCTTTCATGCGCGATGCGGCCGGGCGCTATGTCGCACTGGACGGCAGGCTGTGGCGCACGCTGTATGCACTGATCGCGCGCCCAGGATTTCTTACGCTCGAATATTTTGCGGGACGCCGCCGCCGCTACATCCGGCCCGCGCGCCTCTTCCTCGTGCTGTACCTGCTGCTCTTCGCGGTGATCGGCCTCGTGCAGTCGCCGGCGGACATGGCGGACCAGGTGGTGTTCGTGCAGGAGAACGAGGCCGCCAGCAAAGCCGAGGATGCGGCGGCGGATCCGGCACAAGACGCCGCCAAGGATTCGCCGGGGGCGATCGCCAGGAAGGCAGCCAAGGCGGAAGCTGCTGCGCGGAAGAACGCCGCAGGGGCGCCCAAGGGCGCAGGAGCGCCTACGCCCGCCGGCGCCGGTGCCGACGCGGTGCGGCCGAAGGGTGTGTTCAGCGACGACAAGGACACCATGATCGGCCTCGACGACGAGCTCAATCTCACGTTCAGGGTCAACGGCGCCGAGGCACAATTGCCGGATTTTTTCCGCAAGCGTTATGAGCACTTCCGGCAATTGCCGCGCGAGGAAAAAGCCGAGCGCCTGTATTCCGGGGCGCTGCGCTACGGCAGCTACGCGATGATCGCGCTGCTGCCGGTGTTCGCGCTGTTGTTGCAGCTGGTCTACCTCGGCAGCGGCGAACGCCACCGGGGGCGCCCGCGCCTCTATGCGGAACACCTCGTCTACAGCGCGCATCTGCATGCGTTCGCGGCGTTGGTGCTGCTGTTGTTCGTGGTGATGCCCGATTGGGGTCCCGTCAAGGCCGCGCTCGCGATCTGGGTCGTCTACTACATCTTTCGCGCGCGCGGAGCCGTGTACAAGGGACGCTGGTTCGTGGGCCTCGTGCGCTCCTTCGTTGTCGCGGTGATCTATTTCATACTGGTGTCGGTCGCGATCGCCGGGTTGCTTGCTGTCGCAGCCCTCGTGCGATAGCGGCGGTCGCTAACTTCCGGATGACCGTAGGCGTGGCTTCAGCCTCGCGCAGCGCCCCGCGAGGCTTTCGCCTCGCCTACTGCAGCGCCGGCGGACGACAGACTTCGAGGACTTCGCCGCGCGAGCGCACCAGCCGCACTTCATGGCGCTGGTGCCGTTTCTCGATCGTGGCGATGTTGGCGTCGATGCGCGCGCAGACGCTGCGCGTCGTGCAGCTTTCGCGCGCCTTGCGCTCGCGACCCAGCGCATCGAGTGTGGCCGTCACGTCCTTCATCTCGCGCGCCACCCGCTTGTTGGCTGCGTCGCAACGCTTGTTGTGCGACGGACCGGGCAGCGGCGCCTGGGCATGTCCCGCCGCTGCCACCGCCAGCGCGATTGCGAAACCGGCACCGAGGCGCAACGCGCGCATCAGCGGCGCCTCGCGCGATAGCAAAGATTCACCTACTTCCTCTCGTACTTGGCAATGAGATCGCGCGCGCTTTTCAGCAAGGCCGCGCCATCGTTACCCTTGGCAGAAACATCCTTGACCCATTCCTCGGGCAGGTTGGCCGTCGCCTTCTGCCAGTTGTCGAGTTCGCTGGCGGGGATCATGTAGAACGTGTTGCCGTGCTCGACGGCCAGCTTGCGGGCGGGCGGCGCCGACGCATCCCACTGGGCGCCCATTGTCTTCGACAGCGCACTGCCGGAATTGGCGTCGATCACCTTCTTCAAATCGGCGGGGAGGCTGTCGTACTTCGCCTGGTTCATCGCGAACAGGAACACGGCGGTGTACAGCGCACGCGATTTGGGATCGGTCTCGCTTTCGTACTTGGTGAGTTCATGTGCCTTGATCGACGGAATCACTTCCCACGGCAACAGGTACCCGTCGATCACGCCCTTGGAGATGGACTCGGCCAGCGCCGGCAAAGGCATGGCGACCGGCGTCGCGCCCAGCGCCGCCAGCATCTTGTTGGTTTGCCGCGTGGGCGCGCGCATCCGCAGCCCCTTGAAGTCCGCCATAACCTTGATCGGGCGCGGATTGGTGTGGATGTACCCGTTGTCGTGCACGTGCATTGCCAATGCCTTGATGCCGGGAAATTCCTTGCTGCCGTATTGCGTGTAGTAGTCCCACGCGGCTTGGCTGGTGGCTTCGGCATTGCTCGACATGAACGGAAGCTCGAAGACTTCCATCAGCGGAAAGCGGCCGGCGGTGTACCCCGGCAGCGTCCAGACGATGTCGACCACGCCGTCCTTCACCTGGTCGACGAGGTTCTGCGGCGTGCCGCCCAACTGCATCGCCGGATAAATCTGGCACTTCATCTTGTTGCCCGACTCGCGGGCGATCTTGTCGCACCACGGCACCAGCAGCGTGGACGGTCCCATGGCGCCCGGCGGCCAGAAGTGATGGACCTTGAGCACGACTTCCTGCGCGACGGCGGGCAGGGCGAGCGCCGTGACGACGAGCGCCGCAGCGAATTTTGGGGCGATGAACATGGTGTCTCCGGAAGTCACGGCATCTTGCTGTGCCGTCGGTTGGGTGAACGTGGATCAAATGGTAACAAACAGGAGTAAGCCGGTTGGGGTCGCCCGAGCGTGAACCGGTGGCGGGGCTGCAGCGTCAATACTTGAGTGATTTGATCGGAAATGAGAGAATCCGTAAATGTTCAGTCGGCTCCGCGAAGACATGGCGGTCGTTTTCGACCGCGACCCGGCCGCCCGCAGCCGGTGGGAGGTGCTGACTTGCTACCCGGGGCTCCACGCGCTGGTCTGGCATCGCACGGTCACCAATCCGCTATGGCGGCGAGGATTCCGCTGGCTGGCGCGCTGGCTGGCGCACTGGAGCCGCTGGCTGACCGGTATCGAAATTCACCCCGGGGCCACCATTGGCCGCCGGGTTTTCATCGATCACGGGATGGGCATCGTGGTTGGCGAAACCGCCGAGATCGGCGACGACTCCACGCTTTACCACGGCGTCACGCTGGGCGGGACCTCCTGGAACAAGGGCAAGCGCCATCCGACGCTGGGCCGTGGCGTGGTGGTGGGTGCCGGCGCGAAGATACTCGGGCCGATACTTATCGGGGATAACGCGAAGATAGGCTCCAATGCCGTCGTAGTACGCGATGTTGCCGCCCATGCCACGGCAGTGGGCATTCCCGCGCGCATCGTCACCGAGGCCGACCACGACCGCCGGAAGACGCAAGCCGAGCGTATGGGCTTTTCGGCCTACGCCATTGCCGCGGACATGAACGACCCGATCGTCCAGGCGATTCACCAGATGCTGGACCATGCCGCTGTTTCCGAGCAGCGTTTCGACAAGTTGGTGGCGCAATTGAAGCAGAGCGGGCTCGATTGCGGGGACGACCAGGCGACGGCGGATGGCTTCGACCCCAAGCAAATCAATAAGATGCTGGAGTGAACTTCGCCGGCGTTTAGTTGACTAATTTGTTCGGGTATAAGATACTTTGACGGTGAGAAAGTGCAAATCTTGACCAAGTTGTCCACGACAATGTCCGCCGGCGGAACGTGCAGCAGGTCAGTGCCGATTCATGCTTACCGGGCTGAAGGGGCGTAACCATGCGTTTGACGACCAAGGGCCGATTCGCGGTAACCGCGATGATCGACGTTGCCATGCACGGCACCAATGGGCCGGTCACGCTGGCCGCGGTCTCGGAGCGGCAGCGCATCTCACTGTCCTATCTCGAGCAATTGTTTGGCAAGCTTCGCCGGTCGGGCATCGTGGCCAGTGTTCGCGGCCCCGGCGGCGGCTATCATCTGGCCCGCGCCGCTGCGCAGCTGTCGGTGGCGCAAATCATTGTCGCCGTGGACGAACCGATCGATGCCACGCAATGCGGCGGCCTCGAAAACTGCCACGACGATCGTCGCTGCATGACCCATGACCTGTGGGCCGGGCTCAACACCCACATTTTTTCGTTCCTGTCGGGCGTGACGCTGGCGCAATTGGTGGCGCAGCAGGAGCAGGCCGCAGTCCGCGCGGCGTTGCACGATGCGCGCCCCGCGCCGGCCGGCACTACGCCGTGCAAGGTGCCCGTCACCGCGGCAGTCTGAATCCACCACCACGAAGTCCCACCTACACTGACCGAGCCTCATGAAACTGCCTATCTACCTCGACTATTCCTCCACCACGCCGGTGGATCCCCGCGTGGCGCAAAAGATGATCACCTATCTCACCGACGAGTTCGGCAATCCGGCGTCGCGGTCGCATTCGTTCGGCTGGACGGCCGAAGCCGCGGTGGAG
>JBKJSU010000205.1:0-6604 GCA_046594415.1 Casimicrobiaceae bacterium
CGATTGCCACGCTGGCGCTCGGCGTCATCATGCTGACCAATCCCATCGCCAGCATCGCCACGCTGGCGCTGGTCATCGGCGCCTTCATCTTCGCCAGCGGTGTTTCAAGCGTGCTTCGCCCCGCCGGCAACGCCCGCCTTGCCCGTCCGGCGCTATGGGCGTCGGGCCGCTTCGCCCTGTTGCCGCAGCGCGCTCAGGCTGGCATTGAGCGTCAGCGCCTCCGGGTCGATACGCACGTGGAGCAGTGCCGGGCGGTTGCTGGCGGCGGCACGTTCGAATGCCGGTGCAAATTCCGCGGTGGTCGTCACGGTTTCGCCGTGTGCCCCGTAGGCCCGGGCCAAAGCGGCGAAATCCGGATTGACGAGGTCGGTACCGGACACGCGGGCCGGATAGTTGCGTTCCTGGTGCATGCGGATCGTGCCGTACATGCCGTTGTCGATCACGACGAAAATCACCGCCAGACCGTATTGGGCGGCCGTGGCCATTTCCTGCCCGTTCATCTGGAAGCAGCCATCGCCGTTCCACGACACGACCATGCGCCCGGGATGTACCGCCTTCGCGGCCACGGCAGCCGGCACCGCGTAGCCCATTGCGCCGGAATAGGGGGCGAGCTGCGTGCGAAAGCCGCGATAGCGAAACAACCGGTGCAGCCAGACCGTGTAGTTGCCCGCGCCGTTGGTGAGAATGGCGTCGTCGGGCAGGCGTGCGTCGAGCCACTCCATCACCGCCCACATGTCCACCGGTCCGGGCACCGGGCGGCGCGCGCGCCACGCATCGTAGTCGGCATGTGCGCGCGCGGACTGCGCGGCCCACTCGGGGCGCGCGAGCGGCGGCAGCGCGTTCAGCGCTTCGAACAACGCGCCGGGCTCGGCAGCGATGGCGAGATCGGGCTGGTAGACATGGCCGAGTTCATCCGGTGACGGATGCACGTGCACAAGGCGCTGGCGCGGCACCGGCACCTCGAGCAGCGTGTAGCCGCCGGTGGTCATCTCGCCCAGCCGCTCGCCGATCACCAGCAGCAGGTCGGCATCGCGCACCCGCGCAGCCAGCGCTGGATTGATCCCGATCCCCACGTCGCCGGCGTATTGCGGATGGCGATTGTCGAAGAGGTCCTGCGCACGGAACGCGCACGCCACAGGCAGTCCGCTCGCCTCGGCAAATTGCCGCAACCCGGCGCAGGCGGTAGCGGACCAGCGGCTGCCCCCCACCAGCACCAGAGGGCGTCGGGCCTCGGCAAGGCGCTCGCGCAATGCGGCGATTGCCCGTGGCCCCGGTGCTGCGGGCACGGCGTCGATGCGCGGCGCATCCGCGCAATGGCCACGCGCAGTCAGCATGTCCTCCGGAAGCGCCAGCACCACCGGTCCGGGCCGGCCGGACATGGCGAGGCGCCAGGCGCGCGCCACGTATTCGGGAATGCGTTCCACGTGGTCGATCTGCGCGGCCCACTTGGCCACGCTGCCGTACATGCGGCGATAGTCGACCTCCTGGAAGGCTTCGCGGTCGACCATGTCGCTGCCGACCTGCCCGACGAATACGATCAACGGCGTGGAATCCTGCATCGCCGTGTGGACGCCGATGGCGGCATTCGACGCACCGGGACCCCGGGTCACGAATACGATGCCCGGCGTGCCGGTGAGCTTGCCGAAGGCCTCGCCCATGTAGGCGGCGCCGCCTTCGTGCCGGCAGATCATGAACTGCAGGCGGTCGCCTACATCGTGCAGGGCGTCGAGGACGGCGAGGTAGCTCTCACCGGGAACGCCGAAGGCATGGGTGGCGCCCTGGGCCAGCAGGTTTGCCACCAGGATCTCGCCGCCGGAGCGAAGGTTCTTATCGGGCATGGCGGTCCGTGGCAATCGTGGCGAGCGGTCAGCCCCGGGCGACCAGGTCTTCGCGCTTCAGCAGGAACACGCTATCGTCCGAGGACGCCGTCTGCAGCCAAACGAACGGCAGCCGCGGAAACGCAGCCTCGGTGGCGGCGCGGCCATGTCCCACCTCCACGACCAGCGTGCCTTCATGGTCGAGAAAGCGCGGCGCATCCTTCAGCAGCGTGCGCACGGCGTCGAGTCCGTCGTCGCCGCCGGCCAGTGCCAGGCGCGGCTCGTGGCGATACTCGGCCGGCAATGCATCCATCGACAGCGACGTTACATAGGGCGGGTTGCTGATGATGAGGTTGTAGTTCTTCTCGGGCAGATTGGCGAAGAGATCCGAGCGGATCAGGTTCACGCGATCGGCCAGGCCATAGTCGCTGACGTTGCGCTGCGCCACCGCCAGCGCTTCGGCGGAGAGGTCCACCGCGTCGACATCGGCGGTGGGGTACGCATGCGCCAACAGGATCGCGAGACATCCCGAACCTGTGCACATGTCGAGCGTCGACTGCACGTCGTCCGCCGGGCCGACGAATGCCTCGAGGCCATTACCCAGCAGTTCGGCGATGAAGGAGCGAGGCACGATGACCCGCTCGTCCACATAGAAGCGGAATTCGCCGAGCCATGCCTCGCGGGTGAGGTACGCCGCGGGCACGCGGTCCTCGATGCGGCGCGAGAAGATCTGGGCCACCGTTTGCCGTTCGGCCTGCGTGAGCCGCGCATCGAGGAACGGCTCCAGGCGGTCAAGCGGCAGATGCAACGCATGCAGCAGCAGGTAGGCCGCCTCGTCATAGGCATCCCCGCTGCCATGGCCGAAGGCCAGGCCGGCTTCCGTGAATCGCGAAACGGCCCAACGCAGCCAGTCGCGCAGCGAGTCGAGTTCGTTGACCGGAACGGCGCTCATGCGCGCACCGCGGCGGACACCAGCAGCCGTTCGAGGATGCCGCGATAGATGGCCGCCAGCGGCTCCAGATCCGCGATGCGCACACGTTCGTTGAGCTTGTGGATGGTGGCGTTGACCGGCCCCAGCTCGACGATCTCGGCGCAGATGTCGGCGATGAAGCGGCCATCCGACGTGCCGCCGGTGCACGATATTTCCGGCGTGCGCCCGGTGACCGCGCGAATGGCCGCGCTCGTCACATCGACCAGCTTGCCACGCTCGGTCAGGAAGGGCTTGCCCGACCCGGTCCATGCAAGGTCATAGTCGAGGCCATGCCGGCGCAGCACTTCTTCGAGGCGCGTAGCAAGCGACTCGCGCGTGCTGGCAGTGGAATGGCGAAAATTGAACATCACCTCGAGCGTGCCGGGGATGACGTTGGTGGCGCCGGTGCCCGCATGGATGTTGGAACATTGCCAGGTCGTCGGCGGGAAATAATCGTTGCCCGCGTCCCAGGTCGTGGCGGCAAGCTCGGCCAGTGCCGGGGCCACCAGGTGAATCGGATTGCGGGCGAGATGCGGGTACGCGATGTGGCCTTGCACGCCCTTGATGGTCAGCGTGCCCGACAGCGTGCCCCGGCGGCCGTTCTTGATCATGTCGCCCAGCGCGTCGACCGACGACGGCTCGCCGACGATGCAATAGTCGAGACGCTCGCCGCGCGCGGCAAGGCGCTCGACCACCCTGACGGTGCCATCGACCGACGGACCTTCCTCGTCGGAGGTGATGAGCAGCGCGATCGACCCCGGCGCATCGGGATGGGCGGACAGGAATCCTTCGATGGCCGTGACGAAGGCGGCGATCGAGGCCTTCATGTCGGCCGCGCCGCGACCGTGCAGATAGCCGTCCACCTGCGTGGGCACGAAGGGGTTCGAGTCCCACTGTGCCAGCGGCCCGGTGGGTACGACGTCGGTATGGCCGGCAAAGCACACCAGCGGCCGCGCGGCGCCGCGTCGCGCCCACAGATTGGTCACGCCGTTGGCGCTGATGGTTTCGCCGATGAAGCCGAGCGGCGCAAGGCGCGCCATCAGGCGGTCCTGGCAGCCCGCGTCATCGGGAGTGAGCGAACGCAGCGCGATCAGTTGCTGCGCAAGCGCGAGGGTGGGGGCAGCAGCAGTATCCATCGACCGCATGGTAGCAAAGCCGGCAAGCCGGCCGGTTCGGGCAGCGCGCTCAGTGCGCGCGGTCGAGGAGGTCGGTATTGATCGTCATGGTCCCGAAATCGGCACCGGCACGGCGGCCATCGGTGTTGCCCACGCTCGTGTCGGCCGCCTGCCGCGACGACGGGCTGTTCTGGTTGATCTGCCACGCGAGGTTGGTGGGCGAATCCGATCCGATCATCGCCTCTTCGTAGCTGATGGTGCCGTCGATGTAGAGCTTGCACAACGCCTGTTCAAACGTCTGCGATCCCGGATAGAGCGATTGCTCCATCGCTTCCTTGATCTGCGCGAATTCGCCGTTCTTGATCAGATCGGCGATGAGCGATGTGTTGATAAGGATTTCCACCGCCGGCTGCAACTCGCCGTCGAGATTGCGCACGAGCCGCTGGCACACGATGGCGCGCAGCCCGATCGACAGGTCGGACAGCACCGCCGAGCGCGCGTCATGCGGGAAGAGGTTGATGATCCGCGACAGCGCGTGATAACTGTTGTTGGCGTGGATGGTGGTGAGGCAGAGGTGGCCGGTCAGCGTGTGCAGCAGCGCCTGCTGCATCGTTTCCTTGTCGCGGACCTCGCCGATCATGATGAGATCCGGCGCTTCGCGCAGCGCGTTTTGCAGCGCCGCCGTGTAGTTGATCGTGTCAACGCCGATCTCGCGCTGGTTGATCACGCTCTGCTTGTGCTCGAACAGGTACTCGATCGGATCCTCGATCGTGAGAATGTGGCCCGGCTTGGTCAGGTTGCGATGGTCGATCATGGCCGCGAGCGAGGTCGACTTGCCGGAGCCGGTGGCGCCCGCCACCAGCACGAGCCCGCGCTTCTCCGTCACGAGGTCGAGCAGCACGCTCGGCAGCTTCAGCAGATCGAAAGGCGGCACATTGCTGCGCACATAGCGGATGACCAGCGAGATCGTACCGCGCTGGCGGAAGATGTTGACGCGGAAGTTGCCCACGCTGCGGTCGAGGTGCGACAGGTTCATCTCCATCGTATTCTCGAATTCGCGCGCCTGCTCCTTGGTCATCAGTTCGTAGGCGATGCGTCGCACGGTGTCGATGTCCATCGGCTGCGTCGACACGGGCTGCACCACCCCATTGACCTTGAGGTTGATTGGCGCGCCGCACGAAATGAAGAGGTCGGAGGCCTGCTTTTCGGCCATCAGCTTGAACAAGCGGTCGAGGTACATGAGCGTCCCTTCGTGGTGGCCACCGTGGCGCCGCTGCGCCGTCGCCCGGACCGGGGCCGGGGCGGTTCCTGGCGGTACAATTCGCTTGGCGCCGAACTTGAGCCAAGGTCGCGCTTCGCCATGATAATGTCATGAATTGACGGCGCTTTCCAGTTTTGCCGGCGATCCTGCAACCCTTTGAATATTCTGAAGCAATTTCCATGCTTGCAATCATCGGCGGTAGCGGCCTGACGCGGCTTTCGACCCTCGCCGTCGCCCATCGCGAAGTCGTCCGGACGCCCTATGGCGACCCGTCGTCCACGTTGTTGTTCGGCGAGGTGGCGGCGTGTCCCGTCGTATTCCTGGCGCGGCACGGGCACGGGCACACGATTCCGCCGCATCGGGTCAACTATCGCGCGAACCTGTGGGCGCTGAAGGACAAGGGCGCCACGGCGGTGGTGGCGGTGGCATCGGTGGGGATCATTCGCGGCGGCAAGCCCGGCGACCTCGTGCTGCCCGCGCAGCTCATCGACTACACGTCCGGGCGCGAAGCGACGTATTTCGATGGCGGCGACCGCCAGGTCGTTCACGTCGACTTCACGCATCCCTATACGCCGCGCCTGCGCGCGCGTTGCCTCGAGGCCGCGGCCACCGCGGGCATCGTGCTGGCCGACGGCGGCGTCTATGGCGCCGTCAACGGCCCGCGGCTCGAGACGGCCGCCGAGATCGACCGGATGGAGCGGGATGGCGCAACGCTGGTTGGCATGACCGGCATGCCGGAAGCGGCACTGGCCCGCGAACTGGAATTGCCCTACGCCGTGATCTGCGTAGGCGTCAATCACGCCGCAGGACGCGGCGACAGCGCACAGAAAATTTCGATGCAGGGCATTTCCGGCGTGCTGGAAGCGGCCATGAGCGAGGTGCGACGCCTGTTGGATCATGTCGCGCCCTGCAGCGGAGGAGCGGGCCTTGATACGTGAGGTGTTGCGCATGGGCGATCCGCGCCTGTTCGAGCGTTCGCGCGAAGTCGAGCACTTCGGCACCCCGGAACTCAAGGCGCTTATCGAGGACATGCGCGACACGATGCGGGCGCTCAATGGCGCGGGGCTCGCGGCGCCGCAGATCGGCGTGCCGCTGCGCGTCGTGATTTTCGGCATGGAGCGCAACCCGCGCTATCCGGAGGCTGAACCCATCCCCTACACGGAACTCGTCAACCCGGTGCTGACGCCGCTCGACGAGGCAACGGAGGAGGGCTGGGAGGGCTGCCTGTCGGTACCCGGATTCCGCGGCGTCGTCGAACGGTTTTCGAACCTGCGCTACCGCGGCCGCGACCCGCAGGGCAAGGTGATCGATCGCACGTGCAACGATTTTCACGCCCGCGTGGTGCAGCACGAATGCGATCACCTCGACGGCATTCTCTACCCGATGCGCATCGCCGACATGCGCAATTTCGGCTTCACCGACGTCCTGTTCCCGGAACTGG
>JBKJSU010000335.1:0-8785 GCA_046594415.1 Casimicrobiaceae bacterium
CGCCAAGTTTCCCACGTTCGTCAACGAGGAACCGCAGTTCTTCCACGTGATCCTGCCGACGCTGGGTGTCTGCCCGGCCGGCACCATCGGTGTCTATCGCGTGTTCAGCAATCGGCCAGACGCCAATCATCGCTACATGATCGATCGCGCCATTCGGGACCAGATGGTGTCCGCGCGCAACTGGCTGGCCGAGGGCGATGGGCCTGATCTGATCGTGATGTGCGTGCCGCCGGCGTAATCTGGCCATTGCCCGTTGCATTGAACCTGCGCGGCTGAAGCCTCGCCTACAGGCCTAACGGCTGGGTGTTCGCGCCCCAGCGCCTTCGCAATCCGTCGATCCGGAATCAGCCACATGGCGGCGACGCCCGCGTAGATCGCGATGGCTGCCGCGGTGCTGACCAAGTCGTGCGGCGTGGTTTCGGGGGTGGTGCGCCGGGCTGGCCGCAGCGTGTAGCATCGGGGTGTCCATGTTGATCCCCGCGAGGCCGAAGCCTCGCCTACAGCGCGATTTCATCCCTGCAACGGAACGTTTTCGATAGCTACAGGCCACGCCATGCTCGACCCGTCCACCAAGCCCAGCTCGATCGTCGCACTGCTCGACCACTACGTGATCGGGCAGACCGACGCCAAGAAGATCCTCGCCGTTGCGGTCTATGCGCACTTTCGCAAGATCGCCAAGTCGCGCGCCGATGGCGTGCCGATCGTGAAGAGCAACCTGCTACTGATCGGCAACTCCGGCACCGGCAAGACGCTGATGTGTGAAACGATGGCACGCATCCTCGGCGTGCCCTTCGTCACGGCCGAGGCAACCTCGCTGGCGCAGACGCGCTACGTCAACGAGGAGATCGAGGCGATCATGCAGCGGCTGGTCGACCGCGCGGGCGGCAGCGTGGAGGACGCGCGGTACGGCATCGTGTTCATCGACGAGATCGACAAGCTGAAGGCCGAGGATGGGCAGGTGCGCGCGAGCTCGGGCGAGAGCGTGCAGCACGCGCTGCTGAAGATCATGGAAGGCTCGCAGGTGAAGCTGCACTCGGGCAAGTACGTCGACACCACCAACATTCTGTTCATCTGCGGCGGGGCCTTCGTGGGGCTGGAGGACATCATCAAGTCGCAGACGCACGGCTACGGCTTCATCGCCACGTCGAAGGGCGACGACCAGAAGATCCTCGATCGTCTCAACACGCGGGTGAAGCCCACCGACCTCTTCACCTACGGCCTCATCCCGGAGTTCACCGGGCGGCTGCCGATCATCGCCCGCTTCCAGGACCTGACGCGCGACATGCTGGTGCGAATCATGACCGAGCCGCGCGACTCGCTCTTCCAGCAGTTCCACGACATCTTCCGCATCGAAGGGGTGGACCTCGACGTCAAGCCGCGCGTGTTCGAGCAGATTGCCGAACTGGCACTCGAATACAAGACGGGCGCGCGCAGCCTGCGCGGCATCTTCGAGGAGTTGATCACGCCGGTGCTGTATGTCATGCCGGATCATCCGGAAATTCGCCGCGTGACGATCACGTCGCTCTTCAACGAGCCGGTCTACGAGCGTGGCGCGCCCGTGGCCGGAGGCACCGCGCCGGCCTGACGATCGTTCCTGCGGCGCCGCCGCGCGCTGCGCGGATAATGCGATTTGCCGCAAACCCGAGGTCCCTGTCATGTCCGGTCGCAACCCCACGCACGATCCGCTGTTGAAGAGTTTTCTGGCGAGCGCCAACGATGGCGCGACGGACTTTCCGATCCAGAACCTGCCCTTCGGCGTCTTCAGCACGGCCGCCAACCCACAACCTCGCGCCGGCGTGGCCATCGGCGACCAGGTCGCCGACCTGGCGGCGCTGGCCGAGGCCGGGCTGCTGCGCACGGCGCCGCACGCGGTGTGGATCGAGCCGACGCTCAACACTTTCATTGCGTTGGGGCGCGAAACCTGGCACGCCACGCGGGCGCGGCTGTCGGCGTTGTTGCGCGCCGGCCCCGGCCCGCTGGGTGACGATGCGGTGCTGCGCGAATGGACGCTCGTGCCGCAAAGCCGCGCCACGATGCACTTGCCGGTGACCGTGCCCGGCTATACGGACTTCTATTCGTCGAAGGAGCATGCGACCAATGTCGGGTCGATGTTCCGCGATCCGAAAAATGCGCTGCTGCCCAATTGGCTCGAGATTCCCATCGGCTATAACGGCCGCGCGAGCTCGGTGGTAGTCAGCGGCACGCCAGTGCGGCGGCCGCTGGGGCAATTGAAGGCACCGGACGCCGCGCGGCCGGAACTGGCCGCCTGCCGCAAGCTCGATATCGAATTGGAGACCGGCTTCATCATCGGACAGGACAACGCGTTGGGCGAACCCATTGCGGCGGCCAACGCCGAGGCGCACATCTTCGGCATGGTGCTGCTTAACGACTGGAGCGCGCGCGACATCCAGCAATGGGAATACGTGCCGCTCGGACCGTTCAACAGCAAGACCTTCGCCACGTCGATCTCGCCGTGGCTGGTGACGATGGAGGCGCTGGAGCCGTTTCGCGTGGCCGGCCCGGCGCAGGAACCGCCGCCGCTTGCCTACCTGCAGCACGGTGGCGACCACGCGATCGACATCCACCTCGAAGTGGCGCTGCGGCCACACGGCGCGGCGCAGGGCACGACGATCTGCCGCACCAATTTCCGCGGCATGTACTGGAGCATGGCGCAGCAACTGGTGCATCACACCAGCGGCGGGTGCAACACGCGCGTGGGCGACCTGATGGGATCGGGCACGATCAGCGGACCCACGCCGGAGTCGCGCGGCAGCCTGCTCGAGATCACGTGGAACGGCACCACACCGCTCGCGGTGGAAGGCGGCACGCGTACGTTCCTCGAGGACGGCGACGAAGTCACGCTGCGCGGCTGGTGCCAGGGTGACGGCTACCGCGTGGGCTTTGGCGAGGTCACCGGCGCGATCCTGCCGGCGCTGCCGGTGCCGGCCGCGTAGTCCGCGGGGTTGAAACCGGGGCCTGGCAGCGCCATCGGCCATTGCCCGTCGATTTCCCCCGGTGTGCGCCGGCAGCGCCGGTCCCGGCCGCCGCCTCGCTGACGGCGGACATGGGCGTCCAGCTTGGCAGTATCCCGGCTCCTGTGCAACAATCAATCCAACTTCATTGCATCAGGGTGCACAACGATGCTGGATCGTGACGGCTATCGCCCGAACGTCGCCATCGTCATCGTCAACGGCAGGAACCAGGTTTTTTGGGGCAAAAGGATCCGCGAACACTCGTGGCAATTTCCGCAAGGTGGCATCAACTCAGGTGAAACGCCCGAACAGGCGATGTACCGGGAGTTGCACGAGGAAGTCGGACTCGAAGGCCAGCACGTCAAGGTTCTTGGTCGTACGCGCGAATGGCTGAGATACGACGTTCCGCAGCACTGGATCAAGCGCGAATGGCGCGGCAGCTATCGCGGCCAGAAGCAGATCTGGTACCTGTTGCGCCTGATCGGGCGCGACAACGACGTGCGGCTGCGCGCCTCCGATCATCCGGAGTTCGACGCGTGGCGCTGGCACGACTACTGGATTCCGCTGGATTCGGTGATCGAGTTCAAGCGCGAGTCCTATCGCCGGGCGCTGCTGGAGCTCGAGCGCTTCCTGCATGCCAAGGCGCAGCCGCGGCGGCAGCGGGTGATCGGCCTGCAGCACCCCGAAATGCCCGAGTCCTACGCCGAGCCGTTGCGTACGCCGTTGCTCGACGGCGCGTAGCGCCGCGTTGCCCGCTGCTGTCTGGCTGCGGTGTCGCAGCGGTGTCGCTGCGGTGTCGCCGTAGGCGAGGCTTCAGCCTCGCGAGCGCTGCGCGAGGCTGAAGCCTCGCCTACACCGGCTTACCGTGCATACATCACCTGCGTGGTCGACGCGGCACCAACCTGTCACGGCGTGCAGTCGCCCACGCGCCTGGCGTTCATTTCCATGGCCACCGGCACTGTCGTGCCATCCCGGCCCGTCAACGCCAGCGTGACCTTGCCGTCATAGCGGGCGCCGGCAATGGCAATGTCCGCACGGCCGCGCGTGGTCACCTGCTTGTCCTTGCACGCGATGTCGTAGGTGGCCCGGTCCGGCGTGCGCTGCACGTTGGCCAGCGTGCACTGGCCGCCGGGACGGGGCAGCGTCTTGGTCGGGTCGGCGATGTCCTTGGGCGTGATGCAGCCGCGTCCCGCGGGCACGGTTTCCGTCTGTCCGTCCGCGGTGACGACGATCATCAGTTCCCACATCCCGGGCTGCATCGGCGCGGCGACGGCAGGCGTGGACAGCGGGGTGAACGCAACGATGGCGATGCAGGCGGTCAGCGCGTGGCGGTTGCTCATGGGCAAGCGGGCATCAGGGAAGGGCGAATCGATGATGATACCCGCCGCGCGAGCCCGCTTGCGCGACCTCTCATCGGGGCCGCGCGTCCGGTCATCCCAGCAGGACGAGGTTGTCGCGATGGATGAGTTCGGCCTCGTCCACATACCCCAGGATCGCCTCGATCTCGGCAGACGGCCGGCGCAGGATGCGGCTCACCTCCTGCGCGCCGTAGTTGACGAGTCCGCGCGCGACCTCGGTGCCGCCGGGCGCATATACGCCGACCACTTCGCCGCGCTCGAACGAGCCTTCCACCGCCACCACGCCGATCGGCAGCAGGCTCTTGCCTTCGCTGACCAGCGCGCGCACGGCGCCGGCATCGAGCTGCAGCTTGCCCGCGAGTTGCACATGGTCGGCCAGCCACTGCTTGCGCGCGGCCAGCGATTGCGCCGGCGCGATCAGCGCGGTGCCCAGCGGATGGCCCGCGGCCAGGCGCGTGAGCACATGGTCCTCGCGCCCGGACGCGATGATGGTGGAGGCGCCCGACCGCGCGGCGCGCTTGGCCGCGAGGATCTTGGTGAGCATGCCGCCGCTGCCGAGGTTGCTGCCCGCACCGCCGGCCATCGCCTCCAGCGCCGGGTCGCCCGCGCGCGCCTCGTGCACGAAGCGCGCGGCGGGGTCCTTGCGCGGATCCGACGTGTAGAGGCCTTGCTGGTCGGTGAGCAGGATCAGCACGTCGGCCTCGATGAGATTCGCCACCAGCGCGCCCAGCGTGTCGTTGTCGCCGACGCGGATTTCGTCGGTGGTGACCGTGTCGTTCTCGTTGATGATCGGGATCACCGACAGCGCGAGCAGCGTGCGCAGCGTGATGCGCGCATTGAGGTAGCGGCGGCGATCGGCCAGGTCTTCGTGCGTGAGCAGGATTTGCGCCGTTTGCAGGCCGAACTTGGCGAACGCGGTTTCATACGCCTGGATGAGGCCCATCTGCCCGACGGCGGCGGCCGCCTGCAACTCATGAATGGCCTTGGGCCGGGTGGTCCAGCCGAGGCGCTTGATGCCCTCGGCAATCGCGCCGGAGGACACCAGCACCACTTCGCGGCCGGTAACCTTCAGCGCCGCGATTTCCTCGGCCCAGTGCGCCACGGCGGCATGATCGAGGCCCTGCCCGTCGTTGGTGACGAGGCTCGAGCCGACCTTGACCACCAGCCGCTTGGCGTTGGCGACCAGCGTCGTCACTTGAATTTGCCTTCGCGCTGCGCGCTTCGGTATTCGCCCTTGGGGCGGCCCGGGGTGCTCATTCCGTATCGGTCTCGGTGGTCTTGCGCGCACGTCGCGCACGCACCGGCGCGGGCTTGACGACCACCGGCGCAGAGTCATCGGCCGGCGCGTCGGGGTCCGCCGCCATTGCATAGGCAGGGCGCGCGTCGAGCCACTCCTGGATCGCAAACGTCAACGGACGGCAACCGTCGCCGCTGATGGCCGCGATCGCAAACACCGGGCCTTTCCACCGATACGCCTTGATGAAGGCCTTCACCCGCGCGTCGCGTTCCTCTTCCGGAATCAAGTCGAGCTTGTTCAGGACGAGCCAGCGCGGTTTGTCGTAAAGCGCCTCGTCGTAGCGTTGCAGTTCCTTCACGATCGCGCGCGCATCGTGCACCGGATCGGACGTGCCGTCGAGCGGCGCCAGGTCGACGAGATGCAGCAGCAGGCGCGTGCGCACCAGGTGGCGCAGGAAACGATGGCCAAGGCCGGCGCCGTCGGCTGCACCTTCGATCAAGCCCGGAATATCGGCGACGACGAAGCTCTTGTTCTCGCTGGTACGCACGACGCCGAGGTTGGGCGCGAGTGTGGTGAACGGATAGTCCGCCACCTTGGGCCGCGCGGCGGAGATCGCGCGGATCAGCGTGGACTTGCCGGCGTTGGGCATGCCCAGAAGGCCCACGTCGGCCAGCACCTTCAGCTCGAGCTTCAGCTTGCGCTGCTCGCCTTCGTCGCCCTTGGTGAACTGCTTCGGCGCGCGATTGATGCTGGATTTGAAATGGAGATTGCCGAGGCCGCCCTTGCCACCGGCGGCTAGCAGCGCGCGCGCGCCATCCGCAGCGAGGTCGGCGATCTTGTCGCCGGTGTCGGCGTCCTGGATCACGGTGCCCACCGGCACGCGCAGGATCACGTCGTCCGAGCTCTTGCCGTATTGATCGGCGCCGCGACCGTTTTCGCCGCGCTTGGCGCGGTGGATGCGTGCATAGCGATAGTCGATCAGCGTGTTGATGTTGCGATCGGCCACTGCATAGATGCTGCCGCCCTTGCCGCCGTCACCGCCGTCGGGACCGCCGCGCGGAATGTACTTCTCGCGGCGAAATGAGGCCGAGCCGTTGCCGCCGTCGCCGGCCAGGACTTCGATGAGTGCTTCGTCGATGAATTTCACTGCGGTGTCCTTGCGTAGAGCACGAATCGTTCGGTGTCGTCGCCGCGGCGGCCGCCGCCCCACAGCGCGGTCCATCCTGGCGGGGCGGGAGGCGTGCCGTCAAGGCGACCATACTGCACGAGCAGCGAAGGGCAATCGTGCTGCGGCGTGACTTCCTCGCGCACGGTCTTGATGCCTGCGAAGTAGTGGAACACGGCGCGCTGCGGTTCGCCCAGGCGCCGGCTGGCCACGCATCCCTGCGCCGGCAGTTGCTTCGCGACATTTTCCACGGTCCAGCGATAGCTGCGGCGCGAGTCGAGATAGGGCAGCCAGATCGTGCTCGCCAGCCCCCACACCAGCGTCACCCCCGCGGCCCAGTTGAGCAGCGTGCGGCGGTTCGAGCGGCGCGCGGGCCGCACCAACATCACCCACAGCACCGTCAGGCCGACGGCCGCGAGCATCGTGCCCAGGTGGAACGAGGGCTGGAAACCGATCTCGGTGTCGCGGAAAAGCCGCGCCACGCCCGCCGACATGCCGTGGATGTAGGAGTCGAGCCACACGCCCCAGAAGAGCAGCGCGACCAATCCAAAGGTGAGGATGCCAAACCAGTCGAGCGCGCTCGAGAGCCCCCGCTTCAGCGAATCGACTTCCAGCGCGGCCAGCAGCGCGAGCGGAACCAGCAGCGGCAGCGCGTTGTGCAGCTTGGCCAGGGGCAGCACCATGAGGTGGGCGAGGATGACCAGCGCCAGCACGCCCGGCAGGACAACGCCCGGTGGCGTGATGCCGCCGTTGAAATTGCGCAGGCGCAGCCACAGCATCCATGCCACCAGCGGCAGCGCGGGAAACGCGAACCACAGGAGATTGCGCAGGTAGTACAGCGGGTCGGCCGCGTCGCCACCGAAACCGATGAGGTAGCGCCGCATCGCCTCGCCGTCCCACCACAATTGGAAGAGCGCCGGGTCGCGCACCTGCAGCGCCACGACCCACGGCAACGACACGAGCAGCGCGACGACGATGGCGGCAGTCAGCGTCACCGCATAGCCGCGCGTGCGCCACGTGGCGGCCGCGACCGGCAGCAGCACCGCGGTGAACGCCAGCCACAGCGGACCCAGCAGGCCGCGGCCAAGAAAGGCAATGCCCACGCCGACGCCGAGCAGCACGCCGCCGCCGACCGGCGCGCGCAACGCGAGTGCAAAGCCCCACAAGCCGACGGCCACGCCCGCGGTGAGGAACAATTCCGGCGACAACACGTGCGCGCGGTCCCAGAACCCGATGCTGCCCACCAGGATCAGCACGGGCAGCCAGCGGAAGCCGCGTCCGTTCAGCTCGCGACTGGCCAGCGCGGTGGCCAGCAGCACCAGGGCCAGCGCTACGCCGGCGACCAGGCGCGCGGCGTTGTGCGGCTTCAACGGGGGCGAGAAGGCGGTGAGCGCCAGCGCCCCCCCCACCCACGCCAGCGGCGGGGTGCCGAGATACGGTTCGCCGGCCAATGTGGGCACGACGGCATCCCCGCGCGCGGCCATTTCCGCGGCCACGCCGATCGACACCGCGTCCTCGGTCTTCCACGGGTCGTGCCCCGCCAGTCCGAGCGCCACCCACGCCGCGCACAGCAGCACCAGCCCGAATTGCTTCAGGGCGCGAAAGGGCCCCGACGGACTCAAGGACTCGAGGTCCGCGACGGCGGTGGAAGGAGGATTGGCGTTGCGCATGCGGGTAGCGATTCGGGGAAGCCTTCGACTTTACGCGGGACGAAAGAAAAAGGCAGCCGAAGCTGCCTTGATCCTTGCGCGGCGCAGTTGCATCAGGCCGGGGTCGACGACCCGGTCTTGCTGCCGTAGCGCTGGCGGAACTTGTCGATGCGGCCGGCCGTGTCCATCACCTTCTGCTTGCCGGTGTAGAACGGGTGGCATGACGCACACACTTCGATCTGCAGCGCCTTGCCGGCGGTGGATCGCGTGGTGAAGACCGTGCCGCAGCTGCAGGTGACCTGCACGTCGGCGTATTTGGGGTGAATGGCGTCTTTCATGGTGTTTCCTTGTCGTTGACGGACTCGCTAGCCCACGGTGATGGTGCTCGTGGACGCGCTGTCCCG
>JBKJSU010000152.1:0-2984 GCA_046594415.1 Casimicrobiaceae bacterium
CAACATCGATGTCTTCCATCCGCGCAGCGTGCGGCCCTACACCGCGGACGGCAGCGTCAATTTTGCGCATCTGCTGGTGGGCAGCGAAGGGACGCTGGCGTGGACGCGCGAGATCACGCTGGCCGTGGTGCCGCTGCCGCAACATCGGACGCTGGGCGTAGTCAATTTTCCGTCGCTGCGGCGGGCGATGGAGTGTGCCCGCGATATCGTCGGCTTGAGCCCGTCGGCGGTTGAGCTGGTCGACCGGACGATGATCGACCTGGCGCGTGGCAATCCCGCGTTTCGCCCGGTGCTCGATGCGGCGCTGACCGGTGAGCCCGAAGCCATCCTGCTGGTGGAGTTCAGCGGTGACTCGGCCAATGCACCGCTGCGCAGGCTGGACGACCTGGTCACGCTGATGGGCGACCTGGCGCTGCCGGGAAGCGTGGTGCGCATGACCGCCGCCGCGCCGCAGAAGGCGTTGTGGGAGGTGCGCAAGGCAGGACTCAACATCATGATGAGCCTGCGCGGAGACGGCAAGCCGGTGTCCTTCATCGAGGATTGCGCAGTGCCACTCGAACACCTGCCGGACTACGTGGACAGGCTGACCGAAATCTTTCGCAGGCACGGCACCCGTGGCACGTGGTACGCGCATGCATCGGTCGGTACGCTGCACGTGCGGCCGATCCTCGACATGCGGCGCGACGGTGCGCTCAAGATGCGCGCCATTGCCGAGGAGGCGGGCGCGTTGGTGCGCGCCTACAAAGGCGCTTTCTCGGGGGAGCATGGCGACGGCCTGGTGCGCAGCGAATGGGTGGCGTGGCAATTCGGGCCGCAGCTCACCCGCGCGTTCGAGGAGATCAAGGACCTGTTCGATCCCACCGGGCTCATGAACCCCGGCAAGATCGTGCGGTCCACGCGGATGGATGACGCCACGCTGTTCCGGTTTCCGCCGGCGCACCGCACGCTGCCGGTGGTCACCGCGCTCGATTGGTCGGCCTGGAACGTGCAGAACGAGCCGGTAGCCGATACGGTGTCGGCGCCGGGAACCGGTGGCGATCCGGCGCAGGGTTTCGCCAAGGCCGTCGAGATGTGCAACAACAACGGCCACTGCCGCAAGTTCGATGCCGGCACGATGTGCCCGAGCTACCGTGTCACGCGCGACGAGATGCACCTCACGCGTGGACGCGCCAACACATTGCGACTGGCACTGGCAGGGCAGCTTGGGCCCGATCTCGCGTCCGCACCGGTGCGCGCCGCGCTCGACCTGTGCGTAGGCTGCAAGGGATGCCGGCGCGATTGCCCCACTGGCGTGGACATGGCGAAGATGAAGATCGAGTTCCAGCACCACTGGCAGCGCGCGCACGGTCTGTCGTTGCGGGAGCGCGCGATCGCCTTCTTGCCACGCTGGGCGCCGTGGGCTGCACGGCTGCCGTGGCTCGCCAACCTGCGCGACGCGATTCCCGGCGTCGCGAAGGCGTCGGAAGCATGGACGGGATTGTCGGCGCAACGCACGCTGCCGCGCTGGCGCAGCGACACGTTCCTCCGGTCGCAGCGCGATGTGGCGCCCGACGAAGCCACGCCCGATGTCATCCTGTTTGTCGACACGTTCACGCAATACTTCGAGCCGGACATTGCGCACGCCGCGTTGGCCGTGCTGCGCGCGGCGGGTTATCGTGTGGCGATTGCGCGCGCAAATGCCGCCGATGCCGAACCCGCGCGACCGCTGTGCTGTGGTCGCACGTTTCTCGCCGCCGGATTGATCGACGAGGCGAAGCGCGAGGCCCGGCGCGTGGTCGCCGCGCTGGCGCCCCAGGTCGAGCGCGGTGCGGTGGTGGTGGGGCTCGAGCCATCGTGCCTCTTGACGCTGCGCGACGAATTTCTGGTCATGGGGCTGGGCCCCGCGGCGCAGCGACTGTCGGAAAGTGCGTTGCTGATCGAGGAGTTTCTTGCGCGCGAACACGTTGCCGGACGCCTGCGGTTACCGCTGGTCGCGTTGCCCGAGACACGCGCGCTGCTGCACGGGCACTGCCACCAGAAGGCCTTCGATGCGGTGACGCCCGCGCAAAAGGTGCTGCAATTGATTCCGGGATTGGCGGTCGATGTGATCGAATCGAGTTGCTGTGGCATGGCGGGAAGCTTCGGCTATGAGGCGGCGCACTACGCGGTGTCCATGCGGATGGCGGAGCTGTCGCTGTTGCCTGCGGTGCGGGGCGCAGATGCAGCAACATTGATCGTTGCTGACGGCACCAGTTGCCGCCACCAGATTGCCGACGGCACGCGCGAAAGCGGAACGCGCAGCGCTGTCCACGTGGTGCAGGTGTTGGCCCGGGCGCTCGCGCCAAGGGGCTGATCACGCCCTCTTCGTCGGGCACCTGCGGCCGCTGCGCCCCCGCACCGGCAGGGACATTCCTGCTCCCGCCAATGTGTCGCTCCTATACGACACTACGCTCGGTGCGAATTGGCTACGCTCATTCAATTGCTATTAGGTATTGATAATAAACAGTATTTAGCGACTTTATCCGCGCGTTCGTATGCCCTTTTGGCAGATTGTCTCCGGTGTTGTCCTACAAATTTATGGGAGTCGTCCCATGGTGGACGAGTGAGGGCCGCGAGATGATGAATTCGTCAATGTTCTGTTCGCGTAAAGGGCTTTTTGCAATGTCAGGCAAACGACCCGTGCGCGACGCCCAAAGGCCATGGATTCGTCCGCGAAAAACTGCCGTCGTCAGATTTTGCGCTTCGTTGTACTTTGCGTTGGCCTTGCGCTGACCGCGGTCACTGCGATCGCGCAACAAACCCCCGACCATTCGCTGCAGCAAGCCAAGTTGCCCGTGGGCATCGACACCCAGACCGGCTCGAAATTCCAGCTCGAATTCGCGCCGTCAGCTCGATGGATGACGCCGATGCGCTGGAAATACAACCACGCCAATGCGCCGGCGGAACTCGCGGGTGCCAAGGCGGCGATCATCGCGCAGTTGCAGGCCACGCTCGGCAAGTGGACG
>JBKJSU010000351.1:0-3188 GCA_046594415.1 Casimicrobiaceae bacterium
CCGAGCCTGGTGCTGCTCGACTGGATGTTGCCCGGACTGTCGGGCCTCGCCTTTGCCAAGCAGTTGCGGGCGGAAGCCCGGACGAAGGAGTTGCCGGTGATCATGGTCACCGCGCGCACCGACGAAGCCGATCGCGTGGCGGGTCTGGAAGCATGGGTCGATGACTACGTTACCAAGCCCTTTTCGCCGCGTGAGCTGAAGGCGCGCATCAAGTCCGTGCTGCGGCGCCGTGCGCCCGAGTCGGCGCAGGAACCGCTGTCGGCGGGAACGCTGAAGCTCGACCCGTCGACGCATCGCGTGACCGCGGACGGGCAGTCGGTGCACATCGGCCCCACGGAATTCCGCCTGCTGCGGTTCTTCCTGGCGCGGCCCGAGCGTGTGCACACCCGCACCCAGTTGCTCGACCAGGTCTGGGGCGACCATGTCTACATCGAGGAGCGCACGGTGGACGTGCACATCCGTCGGCTGCGCCTGGCGCTGGAGCCGTTCGGCCAGGACAGCCTGATCGAGACGGTGCGCGGCAGCGGCTACCGGCTCGCAGTACCGCGCTGATCGCCGGCGCGTCATACTGAGGTTTTTCGCGCGTCCCGCCGATGCTCCAGTTCATACTCGCGCCCGCCGCCATCTTCGTCCTGGCGCTGCTGGCGTGGGCGACGGCGGGAGCTGTCCCGGCGCTGGTGGTGCTCGCCATCGGCTGGGGCGGATTGCTCGTCCATCACGCGTGGAATCTTGACCGGCTCACGCGTTGGGCGGCGGCACCGTTGCCCACGCCGGTGCCGGAAGGCAGCGGTGCGTGGCGCGCGCCCTTCGCGGCGCTTTATCACCGAACGCGCATCCGCGTGGCGTATCAGCGGGACCTCGCGCACACGATCGAGCGGTTCCAGAGCGCCGCGGAAGCGATTCCCGACGGCATGGTGGTGCTCGACGCCACCAACCGCATCAAGTGGGCCAATGCCCGCGCGCAGACGTTGCTGGGTCTCAGTCTCGCGCAGGACGCGGGCACCGCGCTGGCCAACCTCGTGCGCCAGCCCGACTTCGTGCGTTACCTCGAGATTGCCGACTTCACCGAACCGATCACGATCGATTCGCAGCGCGATGCGGGCGTGACACTGTCGATCCAGATCGTGCCCTTCGGCGTCGATGAAAAACTGCTGATCAGCCGCGACATCACGCGCATCGAAGCCGTGGCGCGGATGCGCCGCGACTTCATCGCCAACGTGTCGCATGAACTGAAAACGCCGTTGACGGTAATCAGCGGCTTTGTCGAGACCTTGCAGGAACTCGACCTCGACGAGCGCCAGCGCCGGCGCTTCCTGCAGTTGATGCAGGAGCAGTCAAGCAGCATGCAGCGGCTGGTCGAAGACCTGTTGACGCTGTCGGCGCTGGAGAGCGAGCAGAATCCGCTGGCCGATGAGCAATTTGCGATCATCCCGCTGTTGTTGCAGGTCTCCGCCGACGCGAAGAGACTCGCGCAGGGCCAGCATGAGATCGCGCTCGACATCGGCGAGCCGGCGCGCGTGCTCGGCAGCCGCGACGAAATGGCCAGCGCATTCGGCAATCTGGTGTCCAACGCAATCCGGTACACGCCCCAGGGCGGCACCATCACGCTGTCCTGGCGTGTGGACGCCGATGGCACCGGCGTGTTTGCGGTGACGGACACCGGCATCGGCATCGCGCCGGAACATCTGTCGCGCCTCACCGAGCGCTTCTATCGCGTCGACCGCAGTCGCTCGCGCGCCACCGGCGGCACCGGACTGGGGCTTGCCATCGTCAAGCACGTGCTGCTGCGGCATCAGGCCGAACTTGAAGTGACCAGTGCGCCGGGCAAGGGCAGCACGTTTGCGGTGCGGCTGCCGGCGCGACGCGTGGAACGCGTCCTGGCGCCGGAAGTCGCGGAAGTTTCGAAGCCCGCGCCCGCGCTGCCGCGCGCCGAGCCGGGCTGAGATCCGCGCGGCGCGCCGCGTCTACCAGTAACGCATCGCGCTCTTGAAGAGCCCCTTCAGTTCATCGCGCCCCACCTCCGCCGGCGCATTGCGGATCACGCGATACTGCGGCTCCGCGCCATCGGCCAGCGCCTCGATCTGCGCGTCGCCGAAGCCCAGTGCCTGCAGCCCGTTGGGCATGTTCGTCGCGCGCATCAGTTCGATCACGCGCGATGCCAGTACTTCGCCGGCGTCATCGGGCGCGGCGTCCCGCGCATCGGCGCCGAGGCAGCACGCGCAGTGCAGGTGCCGCGCGGGATTCTTCGGCGCGGTGAAGCGCCATACCGAAGGGTTGTTGAGCACCACGGCCATGCCGTGCGGCACGAGCGACTTCTCCGGCGGATAGCCGTCCACATGCCAGTCGCGCGCCAGTCCCGACACGGCATACGACAAACCGTGCGGCAGGTGGCAACCCGATGCATTGAACGCGATACCGGCAAGCGTCGCCGCATACATCATCTCGGTACGGGCCTCGTGATCGGCGCCGTCGTTCACCGCGCGCACCAGGAAATTGCCGACGATGCCGAGCGCCTCGGCGGCCAGCATGTCGGAAAAGGGATTGGCGCCCTGCGACACCGGACGATCGACGCCGACCACCGGACTGGCACGGCGCGGGAACGGGCGCGCAGTGATCGCTTCAAGCGCATGGCTCATGCAGTCGAAGCCGGTGGCGGCGATGGCCATCCGCGGCAGCGTGCGCGTGACGTCGGGATCGATCAGTGCGATGGTGGGCGTCAGGCGGCGCGCGATGATGCCGGTCTTGGCGTTCATCGAGCGCAGGTTGAAGATCGCGATGCCGGTGGTCTCCGAGCCGGTGCCCGACGTGGTGGGGCACGCGATGTGCGGCTTCAGCGCGCCGGGCACCCTGCGGCCCTCGCCGATGGGCGCGTTCACGTAGGTCAAGAATGGGGCGGGATGCGACGCATAGAGATTGGCCGCCTTGCAGGTGTCCATCACCGACCCGCCGCCGACCGAAACGTAGCCATCCACGCCGGCCGCCGCCGCAAAGGCCGCAGCTTCGGCAAAGGACGCATCGGTCGGTTCGATCTGGACGTCGTCATACAGCGCCACGTCCACCCCCGCCTCGGCGAGCGAGCGGGCCACAGTGGCAAAGGGCTCGCTGGCGCGGATGCGCTTGTCGGTGAAGAGCGCGACGCGCTTCAAGCCCAGTTCATTCGCCTGGGCGCCGGCCTCGGCCAGCACCCC
>JBKJSU010000508.1:0-7163 GCA_046594415.1 Casimicrobiaceae bacterium
CGAAGGGCAGGTGTTGCTCGAGCGTCTGGCCAGGACGCCGGTGGCGCGTGCCGACCTGCCGCAGACCATTCTCGAAGGCCTCGACGGCCACCTGTGCCGCTGCACCGGTTACGTCAAATACCACGAGGCCGTGCGCGACGTGATCCTTGCCGACCCCAAGCGCTATCTTGTCTAGCCGACGCGCATTTGCCAGGAGCACCGCACAAATGAATGTTCAACGACGGATGGTGCGGGTCGCAGGCATCGTGGTGATGCTCGCCGGCCTGGCGGCGGGAGGCACCGATGCAAGGGCAGCCGATGCGCCCGCAACATTGGCTGCGCCGGAAAATTTTGCCGCGATCGCGGATCCGGCGGCGCGTTCCGCAGCGATGTTCACGGAGCTTGGCAAGGTGCTGACGAATCCGCGTTGCGTCAACTGCCATCCGGTCGGCGATCGGCCGCTGCAGGGCGAGTCCGCCAACCGGCGCCTGCACCAACCCCCGGTCACGCGTGGCGCGGATGGATTTGGAACCGTCTCGATGCGGTGCGCCACGTGTCATCAAGGTGCCAACTTTGATGCGGGCGCGATGCCGGGCCATGAGCACTGGCATCTGGCGCCGATCGAGATGGCGTGGCAGGACAAGTCCGTCGCGCAGATCTGCGCGCAGATCAAGGATCCGGCGCGTAACGGCGGCCGCACGCTCGCGCAGATTCACGAGCACATCGCCACCGACACACTGGTAGGGTGGGCGTGGGCGCCGGGCTTCGGTCGCGCGCCGGCGCCGGGCACGCAGGTGCAGGCCGGCGCGCTGGTTGACGCGTGGATCAAGACGGGCGCAGCCTGTCCGCCTTGATTTTGAAGTGTGATGCAGCCTCGCCTACACGGAAGCAGCGACGGCAAGCCGCGCCTGCGGATGATTCAAAAAAGTGGGCCAGGGTCGAATTGATGATCGAGCCTGGCCCCTTTGCTTGTGCCTATGTCCGCGTCGGCATCGGCTCGTCGTCGGTGTTGGGCTCCGGCTGCTCGGCGGCGCGCATGTCGTCTACCGGACCATCCTCCAGCACTGGCGGGTCGCCCGCGGGCACTTCGTCCAACGACAGGTCGTGCGGCAGAAAGCCGCCGGACTGATGCTTCCACAGCATCGCATATTGTCCATCAAGCCGCAGCAGTTCGGCGTGCGAGCCTTCCTCCACGATGCGGCCTTGCTCCAGCACGATCAGGCGATCCATCCGCGCGATAGTGGACAGGCGATGCGCGATCGCGATCACCGTCTTGCCCTCCATCAGGCCCAGCAACTGATCCTGGATCGCGAGTTCCACTTCGCTGTCGAGCGCGGACGTGGCTTCATCCAGCACTAGAATCGGCGCGTCCTTCAGCACCACGCGCGCGATGGCCACGCGCTGGCGCTGGCCGCCGGAGAGCTTGACGCCGCGCTCGCCCACATGCGCGTCGTAGCCGGTGCGGCCCTTCCAGTCCTGCAGGTCCATGATGAAGTCGTGGGCCTGCGCCTTGCGCGCGGCGCTCTCGACCTCGGCGGCGGACGCGCCCGGCCGGCCATAGGCGATGTTGGCGGCGATCGAGCGGTGCAGGAGGGACGTGTCCTGCGTGACCATGCCGATGGCCGCACGCAGGCTCTCCTGCGTGACATGGCCGATGTCCTGTCCGTCGATACGGATGCTGCCCTGTTCGCTGTCGTGAAAGCGCAGCAGCAGGTTGACGAGCGTGGACTTGCCCGCGCCCGACCGGCCCACGAGGCCCACGCGTTCGCCGGGCTTGATCACCAGGTTGAGATCGTCCAGCACGCGTCGCCCGTCGGTGCGTCCGTAGGTGAACGACAGGCGCTCGAGGCGGATCTCGCCGTGCGGCACCTCGAGTTCGCGCGCGTCGGCCCGATCGACCAGCGTGTGCGGCACGGCGATCGTCTCCATGCCTTCCTGCACGACGCCGATGTTCTCAAAGATGCCGGTCACCTCCCAGCTGACCCAGCCGGCGACGTTGGAGATCTGCCACGCCAACGGCAGCGCGGTGGCTACCACGCCGGCGCTGACATGCCCCTGGCCCCATAGCGTGATGCCGATGCCAGCCGTGCCCACCAGCAGCAGCGCATTCATCGTCGTCAACACGGCCATGAAGCGCGTGATGAGGCGCATGTGCGCGGCGATGGCGCCCGTGTGATCGTCGATGACCTCGCGCACGTAGGCGTCCTCGTCGCGTGCGCGGGCAAAGAGCTTGACGGTGAGGATGTTGGTGTAGCTGTCCACGACGCGGCCCATCACCAGCGAGCGCAGTTCCGAACTCGTGCGGGCGAGGTCGCGCATCCGCGGCACGAAGTAGCGCAGGAAGAAGATGTAGCCCAGGAACCACAGCACCGTGGGGATCGCCAGGCGCCAGTCGGCGAAGGCCATCAGCACCAACGCGGACAGACCGTAGATGCCGATGTACCAGACGGCGCGAATGCTGGAGACGACCGATTCGCGCAGCGCGTTGCTGGTCTGCATCACCCGATTGGCGATGCGGCCGGCGAAGTCGTTCTGGAAGAACGGCCAGCTTTGCCGCACCACGTGCCAGTGGCTCTGCCAGCGGATCAGGCTGGTGACGCCTGGCAGCACGGCATTGTTGCGGACCAGGCTGTCGGCCATCATCGCGGCCGGCCGGCCGATGAGCAGCAACGCCGCCATGCCGAGCAGCATCGGCGTTGCCGCACTGAACGCCACGGCGCGATCCGCCGCCTGCATCAGCGTGACCAGCTTGCCGATGAATACCGGCACGAGCGTGTCGATCAGCGCCACCACCAATCCGGTGGCGAACATGGCGAGATAGAGCCCGCGCGTCTGCCGGACAAAGTGCCAATAGAACGCCATCAGCCCGCGCGGGGGTGCCGCTTGCGGCAATCTCGTGGGACGGACGCGTGACTCGAAGAATGCGAACATGGGGGGTCGCCAATGCAATGCGGCATGCGCTTGCAGCGTGCTTTTGGCACGCTTGCGGCACACGGCGCGAGGTTCGAGGGGAACCGATTAGTATATCGAATTGCGCGCCCCGTTGCCATCCGCTTACAATTTCGAGGCGTCGAGTCCCCGCGCAGACATGCGCATCAGCAGTTTTGGGCTTGACGCGGCGTTGCGCGGGCGAACCCGCTCGCGCGGTAGCCACCGGCTACCGCCATGAAGGCAAAGGACGAACAACATGTGGTGGATCAGCTATCGCGGTGAGGGCAAGGCCGGCGTCGAAAACATCGGCGTCTTCGAGGCTGACGGCACGCCGCGGAAGGAACATCCGCTGCTGCTCGACCCCGCGCCCAAGGCGCACCCGCTGCACATTGCCCGGGCCTTCGAACTGATCGGCGACGACCTCTATATCGCCAACGCCTGGCGCAAGGACAGTCACATCGCCCGGTATCATCGCCACGGCAACACGTTCCGCTTCGCCGAGGTGGTGGTCACCACCAGGCACGTCTCGGCGATGGTCCATCCGTTCGATCTGGCCTTCGGCGACGACGGCCTCCTATACGTGTCGTGTCAGGACACCAACACCGTCCTCGCCATCGTGCCGCGGGCACGCAAGCCGGCGCCGGTGGCCTCGCACCTGCGCAAGCACTTCCCCAAGGGGAATTTCCTCCCCGGCACGGTCGTCGCCTCAAGCCACGGCGGACTCCCGGAAGCGGGGGACCACCCGCCGCAGGACGTGCCGCATCCGCTGGGCCTCAAGGTGGTGCTCGACGTGCACGGCAAGCCCCGGCACTCGGTGCGCGGAATCGTCGTTCATCGCAAGCACCTCTATGTGGCGGGCGAAGCGGGCAACGTCGTCAAGATTTACGAACTGGCGACCGGGCGGCACGTGGCGCGCATCGCGGGCAAGACGCTGGCGAAGCCCGTGCATCTCATCCTGCACGGCAACACGCTGTACATCGGCGCCGCCGGCACGGGCAGCATCCTGGCCTACGACATTCCCAAGGACCCGCCGCGCGGCAAACAGAAGCCGCGCGTGGTGATCGACGCCGCGCTCAAGGCGCCATCCGGCTTCGCGATCGGACCCGATGGCGACATCTACGTCGCCGAGCGCTTCAACCAGCGGGTCCGGCGCTTCTCCGCCAAGGGCAGGAAGAAGGGGACTTTCATCGACGGTCTCCCCGACATGCCGGAGTTCCTCATGCACGTTCCGGACCGGGCCTAGCGCATGGACATGTATGCCATTCAGGTGGACGAGATCATGTGGGGCAGCCTGCTGGTGGCTATCACGATGGCGATCCACGGCACCGGCATGTTCTGGATTCTGCGCATGGTCGATGCGATCAAGGAGCGCTACGACCCGCTCGAGTCCTTTGCCGGCGGCCTCGGACTCGTCATTCTTGCAAGCCTGCTGATCATCATCACCAACATCATCGAGGTGATGGTCTGGACCGTGTTCTTTTTTCTGCAGGGCGCGCAGACCAGCCACCACCAGGCTTTCTACAACGCCATGCTGAATTTCACCACCCTGCAGGCCAACTACCTGCCGATCCGCTGGCGATTGCTTGAACCGCTGCTGGGCATGGCCGGGCTGCTCACCGTCGCGTGGTCCACTGGCATCCTGTACATGCTCGCGCAGGATTTTCAAAATACGCAGATGCGGCTACGCAAGCAGCGGCGCGAGAAACAGCAGAAGTCGGAGCCCGCATCATGAGCCGCCTTTCCGCTCTCTCGATACTTGCCGTGGTCGAGTTGGTCGGGCTCACCGGTTGCGCCACCCGGCCGGTCAATCCGACGATCAAGGAGGTCGACGCGCAAGGCGGATACACGTTCCTGAACCGCCAGAAATACTTCCGGAGCCAGGACACTTTGGTGTGCCGGACAAGGCCGAGCGCGGAGATGCCGCGTGGACGGTACACTGTGGCGATCGACGATGGAAATTTCAATGCGCAACGAGCTCGCGCTTATCGCCAGGTATTGATGAGTCCGGTCACTCACTCCCAGGCAAGCCGACTGTTGCGGGCACCTGCGGCATTCGAAAGCGCGGTTTGTCGATGAACGTCGATATCAAGGGAAAACGCGTCGTGGTTGCCGGCGGCAGTCGTGGCATCGGTCGCTCGATCGCATTGGCGTTCGCCGAAGCCGGAGCCGCCGTCTCGATCTGCGCGCGCGGCGCGCAGGCACTGGAGGCCGCGCGCATCGAGCTTGCCGCGCCTGGTGGTGTCGTGCATGCGGCCACGTGCGACCTCGCGGATGAAGCCTCGATCAAGCGCTACATCGCGCAGGCCGCGGCCGCGCTCGGCGGCATCGACGTGCTGGTGAACAACGCCAGCGGCTACGGTGCGGCCGACGACGAGGCGAGCTGGGAGGCGAGCCTGTCCATCGACCTGCTCGCCGTGGTGCGCGCGTCGCGCGAAGCCCTGCCGTTCCTCGAGGCCGCGCACAACAGCGCGATCATCAATATCGCCTCAACCTCGGGCCTCAACCCATCCCTGCGTACACCCGCCTACGGCGCTGCCAAGGCCGCCGTGATCCATTACACACGCACGCAGGCGGCGGCGCTGGCGATGAAGGGCATCCGCGTCAATTGCGTGGCGCCCGGTTCAATTGAGTTCGACGGCGGTGTCTGGGACCAGCGCAAGACCAGCGAACCTGCGCTCTACGACAGCGTGCTGGCGTCGATGCCGGCCGGGCGCCTCGGCCGGCCCGAGGAGGTGGCGAGCGTGGTGCTGTTCCTCGCCTCGCCCATGGCCCACTGGGTGACCGCGCAGGTCATCAGCGTGAACGGGGGGCAGGGCTTCGCGCGGTAGGCGACGCATGGCCTGCGAATCGGGACTAGAATGGTCCTCAGGTCATTCACAACCGCGGAGGCGTTCGATGAAAAGCCTGGCCGCTGTGCTGATTTCCACCTTGCTGGTCGCTTGCGCAACCGCGCCGACCGAGCAGCGGGCCGATCGCTTCTTCAACGACCGGCTGTTCCTTCCTGCCACCGAACGCATCGACGCCCGCGACGTGTTCGCATTGAGCGCGGACATGAAGCGCTATCTCGACGAGGAAATCGCGCGGCCCATGCGGGTCAAGGGCCGGCAGCGCGCGCTGGTCGAGTCGCTCTACAGCAGCGGCGAGTTGAAGCTCCAGTACGACACCGAGGCGACGCGTAACGCGGCGCAGGCCTTTGCCGCACGCTCGGGCAACTGCCTGTCGCTGGTGATCATGACCGCCGCCTTCGCCAAGGAACTCGACCTCACCGTCCAGTACCAGAAGGTGTTCGTCGACGACGCATGGGCGCGCAGCGGCGATCTCTACCTCGCTATCGGCCATGTCAACCTCACACTCGGGCGTCGCGCTACCGACGATGGCAGTCATGGCGTTCGGGTCGGCAAGAAGCCACAGGAGAGCGATGGCATGACCATCGACTTCCTGCCGCAGCAGGACATGCGCAGCATGCGCACGCGCGAGATCGGCGAGGACGTGATCATCGCGATGTATATGAACAATCGCGCGGTGGAGGCGCTGGTCCGCGGGCATATCGACGACGCCTACTGGTGGGCGCGCGAGGCAATTGTCCAGTCACCCGACCTGCTGATGCCCTACAACACGCTCGGCGCGATCTATCGCCGACATGGCAATCCCAAGGAGGCTGAAGCGATCCTGGCCAGCGTTCTGCAACGCGATCCGACGTACACGCAGGCGATGTCCAACATGATCCTGGTGCTGAACGATCTCGGCCGCGGCCCGGAGGCGCAGCGGATGGCGGTCCGCCTGAAGCAGCTCGATCCGGAGCCGGCGTTCAGCCATTTCAATCGCGGTCTTGTCGCCATGCAGGATGGCAATGCGCAGTCGGCCAAGGAAGCATTCGCCAAGGAAGTGGCGCGCGCGCCGGAGTATCACGAATTTCAATTCTGGCTGGCGCTGGCGTATTTCAACCTGGGCGAAATCGGACCCGCGCGGGAACACTTGGCGTTGGCGATGAAGAGCAGCACCACGCACCGCGACTACGATCTCTATTCCGCCAAGCTCGAGCGGCTCAACAGCATGCAGTAGCGCGCCCGCGCCGGCGCAGTCACGTGGCCGGCGCGTCCGCCCTTGCCGGCGGCTTCATCAACGGCAATAGAAACAGCACCACAAGGCCGAACGCGGCGTCGAGGCCGAGCGTCACCGGGTAGCCCCAGCGGACGATCGACAAGCCCTGCCACCACGACGTGTAGCTGATCGCGAGATTGGCCATCGCCATG
>JBKJSU010000380.1:0-4254 GCA_046594415.1 Casimicrobiaceae bacterium
CGGCCGCGGCGCCCGTCCGGCATGCGCGCACCCGCGAGCGCGACGCGGCCACGCTGGTCGACGAGTCGGGGCTCATCCTGGCGTGCGCCGACGCTGAACTCGTCGACCTGCTGCGCCAGCGTGCATGGCATGCGCTGTTCGTCGCGGCGCGCGCGCGGGTGGAGTCCGCCTTCGTGCCGCTGGCCGTCGGCCACGGCATGCTCGACAAGCTGCGCTGTCCCTGGCGCGGTATCACCGCGCATGCGCTCGTCGTGCCGGTGGCAGCGGGTGATCCCGCCGACCCGGCCATGATCGCGGCGCTGGACGCCGCGGCGGCAGCGCGCGTTCACGCCGCGCCATTCGATCCTGCGTCGCTGCTGCCGCTGCCGGTTGCGGGCCTCCCCGGGTGGGACGCCGAGGCGCTGGGCCCGCGGCTATTCGACGATGTTTCGGTGTTCCGCCCGTCCGTGCTAGTGTGCTCGTCGATCATGTCGGTTACGGGAAGGCGGACCGCATAGTGAATGCCAGTCGCATCGCCGCAGTCGTGCTTGCGATCATCGGGGTGGCCCTGGCTGCGTACGTCGAGTTCGGCTCGCCGCGCGCCGCCGACGTGGAGCGCTCGTTCGGATGGTTCGCCTACGAGGCCGGCCCATGGGTGGTGCTGGGCGTGCTGGCGCTGCTGTCGCCGTTCGCGCGCGCGCTGGCGGCCGTGGCCGTCGTCATGCTGGCGGTCGAGGTCTTCGCCTACGCGCGCGTGTTCGTGGCGCCCGACGGCTTCGAGAACGCGATCATCTACTACTACAAGCCGTTGTACGACATGGCGGTGATCGCCGCCGGCGTGCTGGCCGGCTTCCTGCTGGGCAAAACGCGCTCGCGGCGGCGCTAGAAACGGCCCGGCCGGGCTGAGGCAGGCCCGCGACCGAGGTGCGCCAGCGCCTGCGGCAGGTCCCGCGGGTGCTGCACGATCGCATCGGCGCCGTCCAGTTCCTCCGGCGTGCCGTAGCCCCACAACACGCCGACACTGCGCGCACCGTTCATCCGCGCGGCGCGCAGGTCGTGCGAGCGGTCGCCGATCATGATCGCGCGTTCCGGATCGATGTTCTCGGTGGCGACGAGGTGCGCCAGCAGCTTCACCTTGTCGTCGAAGCGGCCGGCCAGGTCGGCCCCGTACACGCCCGCCAGCTGGCCGTGGAAGCCGAACAGCGTGACGATGCGCCGCGCGAAGACTTCCGGCTTCGACGTGCACAGGTACATCGGCGTCGCACTGCCGGCCATCAGCCCCATCGCCTCGGGGATGCCGTCGTAGACGATGTTCTCGCGCCAGCCGATGTCGCCGAAACGCTCGCGATAAAAAGCGATCGCCTGCTCGACCGTGTCGGCGTCCTCGGTGTCGAGCAGCCGGCGGAAGGACTCGCGCAGCGGCGGCCCGACGCATCGCCGCAGCGCCGCGTCGTCGGGCAGCGGCGCGCCCAGCCGGTCGAGCGCGAACAGGATCGAGCGGGAGATGCCCGGATAGTTGTCGGTGAGCGTGCCGTCCAGATCGAGCAGCCAGGCCGAGGCGGGCGTGGTCATCGCGAACCTGCCGCGGGCAGCAAGCGCACCCGGTAGTCCACCAGCGCGCCCTCGCGCCCGGCCTCCCAGTGCACGCAATAGCGGCGGGCGATCGGCACCGCGAACACGCCGGCCGCCCCGCTCGACTCTTCGCGCGAAAGGGTGCTGATGATCGCGCTGCCCTCGCGATAGCGGATGTCGAAATAGACCGGCATCTTAGCGTCGAAGCGATAGTCGATCCGGGTACCGGGTTGCAGTATCATGCACTCCTCGTGGATTTCATAGGGAGCGATCGCGAATTCGGTCACGGCCTTGTTGTCGCCCGCGACCATGGTTTCGCTCGCGCAGGCCGCGAGCGGCAATGCCAGCCACGCCGCCATGCCGCGGACATTCATCCGCGCCGCTTGCGCAGCACGCGCCAGTCCTCGGCCAGCATCGCGAAGCGCAGGTGGTCGCGCCACCGGCCGCCGATCTTCACATAGCGGCGCGAAAAACCTTCCTGCGTGAATCCGGTGCGCTCGGCCAGCGCCACCGAACGCACGTTGGCCGGCTGGATGTTCACCTCGACCCGATGCAGCTTCAGCTGCCGGAAGGCAACATCGAGTGCGAGCGCCATCCCTTCGCGCATGAACCCGTGGCCGATGTAGGGCGAAAAACCGTAATAGCCAAGATAGGTGCTGCGAAACGCGCCGCGGACGATCTCGGAGAAATTGAAAACCCCGGCGATCGCTTCGTCGCCCCGTGTCAGCATGAGGAAACTTGCATGCGTGGTCGGCGTTGCGCCCGCGTCGAACCGGGCGACGAACGCCACGAAGCGCTCGCGGGTGGCCGGCGCGCGGGTCCAGCCGCCGTGCTCGCGCCGGCTGCGCAGCGAGGCGGCGACAAAGGCCGCCGCATCGCTGCGCCGGGGCGGGCGCAGGTAGACGCGGGTTCCGGTGATCGTCGGGGTGGGCGCGGGCGTAGGCATAATGCGAAGTTTACTTGACGACGCGGAGGCGCTTGCAATGGCGGCATGGGTGGAAGGGCGGGTGACCGGCAAGCGGCAATGGACGCGCAACCTCATTTCGTTGCACGTGAGCGCGCCCGAGGTCACCTTCGTGGCCGGGCAATTCGGCCGCCTGGCGTTGCCGGCGCCCGCGGGGCACAACGAGCCGATGGTCGGGCGCCCCTATTCGTTCGTGAACCCGCCGCTCGTGCAGCCCCACGAGTTCTACTTCATCGTCGTGCCCGGGGGGCCGCTGACGCTGCGGCTGGCCGCGCTGGCCGCCGGAGACGCCATCTGGATGGCGGCGCGTGCCAACGGCTTTTTTTCGATCGCCGAGTTACCCGAAGCTGAAGTGCTCTGGTGCCTGTCCACGGGCACCGGCATCGGGCCGTTCCTGTCCATGCTGCGCACCGACGAGGCGTGGACGCGCTTTCCGCGCATCGTGCTGGTCCACGGCGTGCGGCATGCCGAAGAATTGACTTTCCGGGACGAAATTGCCGGCATTGCCCGCCTGCATCCCGGCGCGTTCACCTACGTTCCAATGGTCAGTCGGGAGACGCATCCCGGAGCGCTGGCAGGACGGATCCCCGCGGCCATCGCGGATGGGCGGCTGGAGGGGCGCGCCGGACTGGCGCTGTCGCCGGAAAATTCGCATGTGATGCTGTGTGGGAATCCGGCGATGGTGGACGACGTGCAGGGGGTACTGGCGACGAGGGGGATGCGGCGGCACCGGCGGAAGGAGCCGGGGCATGTCACCGTGGAAACCTATTGGTAGTCAGTGCGTCGTCGCTTGCGATGGCGCAGGGGACGTGGGGGCGACGTTGCGACGACGTACCAACTATCGCCGTTGAAGCGGCGTGTTACGCCGCTTAACGCCGATTTATTCAGTTTGGCGTTGTTCGCGTCGCTTCGCTCGCTTTCAATCCCCCAGCGTTCTCGTTACTACTTCTGTCACGTCCGGGGACAGGCCCGGCGCTGTGACGATTCGTTGCAGTGCGGCTTCCATCAGCCCGCGGCGCGGCTCGGCGAAGCGTTTCCATAAATTGAATGCGCCGGCGATCGTTGCCGCGACCTGCGGATTGGTGCCGTCGAGCGCCAGCACCTGATCCGCGGCGAAGGCGTAGCCGCTGCCATCAGGGGCATTGAACTGCGCGAAATTGCGCAGCGTGAATGCGCCCACGAGGGCGCGCACCCGATTGGGATTGCGGGCATTGAAGCGCGGGTGCGCCAGCAGATGGCGGATGCGCTCCAACGTGCCGGCGCGCCACGCCAGCGCCTCCAGCGAAAACCACTTGTCGAGCACCAGCGGCTCGTCGCGCCACTTGTCTTCAAAGCGCGCGAACATCTGCTCGCGCACGGCGGAGGTGGAGTCGCGTATTGCGCTCAGCGCGCCCATCGTATCTGTCATGTTGTCTGCCGCGTCGAAATGCGCCGCCGCCAAAGCCCGCGATGCATCGTCGTCGATGGCACCCAGATAGCAGAGGCACGCGTTGGCGAGCATCCGCGCACCGGTCTGGTCGGGCGTGGGCGCGTACGGCGCCCGCACCCGGCGGGACTCGAACCGGTGCGTGAACGCATCGCGCAACTGCAGTGCCAGCTCGCGGCGCAGCAACTTGTGCGCGGCAACGATGGCATCGACATCGATCTCGTCGTCGAGCGCAGCCACGTAGCCGGGGTCCGGCAGCGTCAACGCCTGGGCGAGCAACGCCGGATCGCCGGTATGGTCGGCCAACAGCATG
>JBKJSU010000049.1:0-6672 GCA_046594415.1 Casimicrobiaceae bacterium
TTCAACAACCGGCGCGATGCCAATCACCGCTACACGGTGGATCTGTCGGTGCGGCGCGCGATGCTCAATCGCGCGTGGGCGCCGGAAGGCACGGGTCCGACCAGCGTGGCATTCTGCTCGCCGATCTGACGGGCTGCAGGTTAATCTGACGGGCTGCAGGTTACTTTCGTAGGCGCGGCTTCAGCCTCGCAAACGCTGCGCCTGTAGGCGAGGCTTCAGCCTCGCCTACAGATCGTCGGGAACGTCACGATCATCGCGATCGTCGGGAGGATGCGCCTTGGCGTGATGTGGCTCGGGCGCGGCCCACTCCTTCACCAGCGCGAAGCCCAGCGCCAGCAGCACCGGCCCGAGAAACACGCCGATGAAGCCAAAGGCGATCACGCCGCCGAGCACGCCCAGCAGCACCAGCACGAACGGCAGATCGCTGCCGTGGCTGATGATCAGCGGCTTCAATACGTTATCGATCGACGAGACGACCAGCGCGCCCCAGGCAACGATGAAGATCGCCCAACCGGTTTGTCCGTCCGCGAAGAGCCAGCCCGCGGCCGCCAGCCAGACGATCGGCGGCCCCACGGGCACCGGGGACAGGAAGAACGTGACCAGGCCGAGCAACGGCGCCGCCACGATGCCGGCCATGGTCAGCCCGATGGCCATGAGCACGCCCTGCGCGAGCGCCGTGCCGAGGATGCCGTACACGACGGCGCGCGTGGTATCGCCCGCCACCTGCAGCATGTGCGTGCCGCGCGTGGGCGCGATGCGGATCACCGCGCTGCGCAGGCGCTGCATGATGCCGTCGCCATCCTTGAAGAAGAAAAATGCAATGAAGACCGAGAACGTGAGTTGCAGCAACGCGGTGCCGACCTGCGCGCCGCTCCTGTAGGCGAAGTCCTTCAGCGGCTCGGTGAGTCGGCGCAGTTCGACCAGCATCGCGGCGCCATCGTGCGCGAACCGGCCCCAGTACGCAGCCGCTCGTTCGCCGAGCAGCGGCATGTCGGTCAGCCACGCCGGCGCGTCGGGCGGTCCGCGCTCGATCATCGTGCGCGCGAAGTCGAGCAGCCGCTCCGCATTGTCGGCCAGCGTCACGCCCGCGATCACGAACGGCGACACGGCCACCACGAGGATCAGCAGCGTCATCAGCGTGGCCGCGGCGCCGGGGCGGCGGGTGCGACCGCGCAGCCACTGGAACAGGGGCCAGGTCGTGATCGACAGGATCGCGGCCCAGAGGATGGCAGTGAGGAACGGCTGCAGCACCAGGAACACGCCGACGACGAGCATCGCCAGAACCACCAACGTGATGGTCCTGTCGATGCGGGATGGGGGTGGCGTCAAGTGCGACTCGCAGACATGTGAAAAAAAGTCTAACACGCACACCCGCATGCTCGTGGCAACATCCGGTCACGGCGCCGATGGAACCGATCGGCGGAAGGAACCGGCGATCCGGTACGATTGTCTGTGGTATCGGTTACGCTGCGCCTGCAGCGAAGCGGCCGTGCCGCCACGGCAACGCCGTTCAACGTTCGCTAGCCGCCAACCGTTTCCCGAGGCTTCACATGCCGCCCGTTTCGCCACGTTCGCTTCGTCGTCAGCTTGCGGTTTTCCGCGTCGTCGTGGCGGGATGGTTGCTTGCCGGCGCCGTGGGCCTGGCCGGTGCAACCACGATCCACACCGTGTTGATCCGCTTGCGCGACGATGCCGCATCGATGGCGGCGGCCATCATGCCGACGGCTGCGCTGGCCGGTATCGCCAACCAATTGCGCACGGGGATTGTCGAAAGCGGCCGCACCGCGGATGGCGCGTTCCGGTTGACGCTGGTGCCCGCGCTGGCCGTGGATGCCGCGCGCGCTGCGGTCAACCGTGTGCGGATGCTGCCAGGCATCGTGTACGCCGATGCAAGCGCAAGCGCGACGGCACCCTCGCCGCGCGCCAAGTCCGCGCTCGACCGCAGGCCGCTGCAGCGCCTCATCGTCAAGTTCAAGGATCCCGCGCAAAGCCTGCGCGCGCAGCGCAACCTGCCGCTGGGTGCGGCGCAGCTCGACCAGATCGGCGTGGCTGCGCAGCAACCGGCGGCGCACGAGCGCGCGATGGGCGGCGGCGAATATCTGGTGCGCTTGCTGAAGGCGGTGCCGCGCGCGGAACTGGAAGCCGTGGCTGCGCGCATCGCTGCCTTGCCCGATGTCGCGTTCGCGCAAGTCGACGATCTCAAGTTCCCGACCGCGGTGCCCAACGACCCGCTGTATGCGAACCAGTGGCACTACAAGTCGTCGGCGAGCGAGCCGGGCGGCGTCAACCTGCCGCCCGCCTGGGACATCACCACCGGTTCGGCCAGCATCTTCGTTGCCGTGATCGACACCGGCATCCTGCCGCACCCCGACCTCGGCGGACGCGTGGCCACCGGCTACGACATGATCGACGACGCCCTCGTGGCCAATGACGGCAACCAGCGCGATCCCGATCCCACCGATCCCGGCGACTGGATCACCTCCGCCGAAGATTCGCTGCCGGGCGGCTGGTTCGAAGGCTGCGGGGTCAGCTCGAGTTCGTGGCATGGCACGCATGTGGCGGGCACCATTGCGGCTGCCTCCAACAATGGCGCCGGTGTGGCCGGCGTCAACTGGGTCAGCAAGGTCGTGCCCGTGCGCGTGCTGGGCAAGTGCGGCGGCTATACGTCCGACATCGTCGACGGAATGCGCTGGGCTGCCGGACTGGCGGTGCCGGGCGTGCCGGCCAATCCCAATCCGGCCAGAGTTCTGAACCTGAGCCTGGGCGGCAGCGGCCCCTGCTCGGCGCCGGAGCAGGCGGCGATCAACAGCGTCGTTGCGGCAGGATCGACGGTGGTGATCGCGGCGGGCAACGACAACGAAGATGCAATCAACCACAGCCCGGGCAATTGCAATGGCGTGATCACGGTAGCCGCAGTCGGTCGGGCCGGCCAGCGGGCCTCGTACAGCAACTACGGCACGGCGGTCGAGATCGCCGCCCCTGGCGGCTCCGACGGCGTCTACGTGCTGTCGACACTCAACAGCGGCACGACGTCTGCCAATCCGGCCGGCTACAACTATCAGTCCTACGGCGGCACCAGCATGGCCACGCCGCACGTGGCCGGCATCGTCTCGCTGATGTTGTCGGTCAATCCCGCGCTGACGCCCGCGCAGGTGCTGGCCACGATCCAGACGACGGCGCGCGCGTTTCCCGTCGCCACGCTGCGCGATTGCAACACCACGAGTTGCGGCGCCGGCATCATCGATGCTTACGGCGCCGTATTCTCGGCGAAGAATGGCTTCACTCCACCGACGACGGCGACCACGTCGCTGGCCAGCTCGGCCAATCCGGCGATAGCGGGTAATACGGTCACGTTCACGGCAACGGTCACCGGCACCAACCCGACGGGCACCGTCGGATTTGCCGCCAGCGGCAACACGATCGCCGCCTGCGCCGCCGTTGCGCTGGCCGGCGCCGGCAATGCGCGCACCGCCGCGTGCTCCTCCAGCAGCCTCGCACCTGGCACGCACAGCATCACTGCCGCCTACTCCGGCGACGGCGCCAACGGCGCATCGGGCAGCGGCGCGTTGTCGCAGGTGATCAATGCCACGCCGGCAGCGCAATCCTCGCCGCTCCATCGCTTCAATACCGGCACCTATCACTTCTACACGATCTCGGAAGCCGAGAAGGCGTATGTGCTGGCGACGTTCCCGTCGTGGAAATACGAGGGGATCGCGTACTACGCGTTCCAGGCAACCGCGGCCGGTACCGCGCCGGTGTACCGGTTCAACACCGGGTCCACGCACTTCTACACGATTTCGGCGGCCGAAAAGGATTACGTGATCGCAACGTTTCCGGGCTGGAAGCTTGAGGGCATCGCCTTCTACACCTATCCCGCCACCGCGGCGGCCACGTCGCCCGTCTTCCGCTTCAACACGGGCACCTACCATTTCTACACGATCTCGCCCGCAGAGAAGGCCTACGTGCAGACGACCTTTCCGTCCTGGGTCCTGGAGGGCATCGGCTACTACGCCCGAACCGCGCCCTGACCACGGCGGTGCCCGGGTGGGGAGGGGCGACAGCGCGCTGCGCGCCGCGCCGGTCCGGTCCGGCCTGCACGAATGGCGATCCCCGAGGTCGCCATCATTGCGACTTGAATTTTGCATTATTCATAATTACGCATTACATTGCAGCCTTCCTTGTCCCTCCGCTCGTCTCGGCCGGCTGTTCCGGGACCACGCAACGCCGCCTCGCCACCATGGATACCCTCCCCGCTGCCAGCCAGACGGCACCTCCCGACGGTAAGCCGCCGGTCCATAAGATCGCGCGGTCCTCGCTGCACGATGAGGTGACCAACCGTATCCGCGACATGATCGTCGAGGGTCATCTGGCCGCAGGGTCCGGCATTGCCGAACTGGAACTCGCCGGCCGACTCGGCGTGTCGCGCACGCCGCTGCGCGAAGCGCTGAAGGTGCTGGCGGCCGAGGGACTCGTCGAATTGCTGCCGGGCCGTGGCGCCGTCGTCAAGGTGGTCACCGCCAAGGATGCGCAGGACATGCTGGCACTGATCGCGCTGCTCGAAGAACAGGCCGGACGTGCTGCCTGCAACGCCAGCAATGAGGAAATTGCCGCCATCGTTGCTTTGCACGAACGCATGCGCGGGCATTTCGCCCGCCGCGAACGCCTCGAATATTTTCGCCTCAACCAAGACATCCACAACGGCATCGTGCGCGCGGCGGGCAATCCGACGCTGGCCATGCTGCACGGCATACTGCGCACGCGGATGCGCCGGCTCCGCTACGTCGGCAATGAAGCGCCGGACGACTGGAACGCGGCGATGGCTGAGCACGAGACCTTCATCAATGCGCTGAAGGCGCGCGACGCGGATGCACTGTCGCGCGCGCTGCGCGATCACCTCGAGAACACGTGGCCCCGCGTGGCCGCGACTTTTGCCACGGACGACACCCGCGGCTGACCCGCGCGCCGTAGCACCAACCCCTGCAAGGAGGAATTGCAATGCCGTCGAAACAATGGAAGTGGCTGGCCGTAGCGGCGCTGCTGGCATGCGCTGGAATCGCGTCGGCGCAAACCTGGCCGGCCAAGCCGGTGAAGATCATGGTGGGTGCCGGCGCCGGCGGCGGCACCGACATCATCGCGCGCATGCTCGCCGAAAAATACCAGGCGGCGCTGGGACAGCCGTTCGTGGTCGAGAACAGGCCGGGCGCCTCCAACACGATCGCGGCCGACATCACCGCGCGCGCAACGCCGGATGGCACCACGCTGCTGCTGGCCACCAACACCGGACAGGCCATCGCGCCGCATCTCATGAAGCTCGGCTTCGACACCAACAAAGACCTGATTCCGGTGGCGCTGATCGTGGTCGTGCCCAACGTGCTGATCGTGTCGCCCGGTGTGCCCGCAGGCAACGTACGCGACCTGATTGCGCTGATCAAGGCCAAGCCCGAGGCCTATGCGTACGGATCGTCCGGCGTCGGCAGCACGCAGCATCTCGCGGGTGAAGCATTCAATCTCGCCGCGGGCACCAAGGCTGTCCACGTCCCCTACAAGGGGTCGTCGCAAGCGCTGGCCGATCTCGTCGGTGGCCAGATCCAGCTCGACTTCGACACGACGTCCTCCGCGATGGCCTTCATCAAGAGCGGCAAGGTGAAGCCGCTGGCCGTGATGAGTACCAAGCGCACGCCGGAGCTGCCCGATGTGCCGACGATGGCCGAAGCCGGCCTGCCCGGCGTCGAGATGACGACGTGGTACGGGCTCTTCGTGACTGCCGGCACGCCGAAGGCCGTTGTCGATCGCCTGTATGCCGAAACGACGAAGGCCCTGCAGCTGCTGGACGTGCAGAAGCGTCTCCTCGGGTTGGGTGGCGAACCGGGCACGCTGACGCAGGAACAATTCGGCGCGATGGTGCGTAGCGATTACGAACGTTTCGGCCGGCTGATCAAGGACGCCAACGTGAAGATGGATCCATGATCCCGACCATCGCACTGTTCACCGGTGACCCGGCGGGCATCGGGCCCGAACTTGTCGCCAGGTTGCTGGCCGACGGCCGCGCGGTGCACGAAGCTGACATTCTGCTGATCACCAGCCGGCAGGTGCTGGAAGAGGGCATGCGCGCGGCCGGCGTCACGTTTGCCGTCGCCGCGACCGCTGCGCCGCGCATGCCTGGCGTGCCGCGGCTGATGACGTGGAAGCATGGCGACGCGACGGGCTTCGCGCACGCCGAAGTGGCGGCGCGCAACGGCGCCTACATGCTCGATGCGCTGGCGCTGGGCGTGGACCTCTGCCAACGCGGGCTGGCCGATGCCTTCTGCTTCGCGCCACTCAACAAGGCCGCGTTGCGTGCAGGCGGCATGCAGCATGCGGACGAGCTGCACTACTTCTGCGAATTGCTCGACTTCCATGGCCCGTGCGTCGAATTCAACGTGCTCGAATCGCTGTGGACCTCGCGGGTCACGTCGCATGTACCGCTGAAGTCGGTCAGCGATCTGCTGACCAGGGAAGGCGTCGCCGACAACATCGCGTTGCTGACGCAAGGCCTGCGCCTGTCCGGCATCGCCGCGCCCCGCATCGCCGTATGCGGCTTCAATCCGCACAACGGCGACAACGGCGCCTTCGGTCGCGAGGAGATCGACATCATCGAACCCGGCGTCGCGCTGGCGCGATCGCGTGGATTTC
>JBKJSU010000059.1:0-3057 GCA_046594415.1 Casimicrobiaceae bacterium
GCTCGACAACCAGACGCGCTCGCTGATGCAGGAACTGTTGCTGGCGATCTGGGAAACCGATCGCAAGACGATCCTGTTCGTCACGCACGACATCGAGGAGGCCATCTTCATGGCCAACCGCGTGGTGGTGATGAGCGCGCGGCCCGGCCGCATCAAGGCCGAGGTGACCGTGAAGCTGCCGCATCCGCGGCACTACACGGTGAAGACCACGCCGGAATTTTCAGCGCTGAAGGCGCAGCTTACCGAGGAAATTCGGGTCGAGGCGTTAAAGGTGGCGTGATCGCCGCAAACACAGGCGCGGCTGAAGCCGCGCCTACGGAAGCGGCGCCGCAAATTCGCGCAGCGCGTCGCGATTGATCTCGATACCCAGTCCCGGGCCGTCCGGTATCTGCACGATGCCGCGGAGATGCTCAAGCGGACGCGTGAGCACCGCCTGCCGGAACGGATGCTCCGAGCGATCGAATTCCAGCAACGGCTCGCGCGGCGTGCGCCGCAGCGGCGAATGCGGCAGCACCGCGAGCAACTGCAGCGATGCCGCCAGCGCAACGCCCGTGCCCCACACATGCGGGACATAGCGCACGCCAAACGCCGCCGCCATGTCGGCAATCTTCTTGCATTCGGAGATGCCACCGGCCGCGCAGGTGTCGGGCTGGATGATGTCCATCGAATGCGTGGTCAGCACGTCGCGAAAGCCCCAGCGCGTGAATTCGCATTCGCCACCGGCGACGGGAATGGGCTGGCCGCGCCGCACTTCGCGGTAGCTCGCGAGATCCTCGGGGATCACCGGCTCCTCGAACCAGTCGATGCCCTGGTCGGCCACCGCGCGACCCAGCGCGATGGCTTCCACCGCGTCGAAACCGTGATTGGCGTCGAGCATCAGCCGCGGCTTGGGTCCCACCTTGCGCCGCACGGCGCGAATCAACGCGGCATCGGCGTCGACATCGAAGCCGATCTTGAGCTTGACCGCATGAAAGCCCTGCTCCACGTAGCCCGCGACCTCGTCGACCACGTATTCGAGCGGGTCGCCGTGCTCGACGCGATAGGTGCCGGTGGCGTAGGCGCGAACCGACGTGCGCAGCGGGCCGCCCAGCAGGCGATGCACGGGCACGCCGAAGTGCTTGCCCTTGAGGTCCCACAGCGCGATGTCCACGCCCGACAGCGCAGCGATGGCGAGACCCTTCTGGCCCTGGTCGCGATACGCGCCGTAGAGATCCTGCCAGATGCCTTCCGTATTGAGCGGGTCGACGCCGATCAGGCGTCGGGCATACGCCGCCACGATTGCGGCATTGAGCGCGGCCGGACCGAAGCACTCGCCCCAGCCCGACGTGCCGTCGTCGGCCACGACCTCGACCAGGCAGGCGGTGCGTACGCTCGTGGCGTTGAACGACCAGTGGAACGGCTCGGTGAGTGGAGCCTCGAGCACGTAAACGCGTATGTCGGCAATTTTCATGCAGGTGCCTGTGTCGATGCGAAGTGGACGTCCGGATTGCGGCGACCGGCGTGGTCGGCGCGTCCCGTCAGAAGCGGCCGCCGTTCTTCTGCCAGCGCCACGCGTCGGCGCAGATGGCATCGAGATCGCGCGTGGCCTTCCAGCCCAGCAGCTTCTCCGCGCGTTGCGGATCGGCATAGTAGCTCGAGACATCGCCCGGGCGCCGCGGCGCCATCGCGCGGGCGATCTTGCGGCCGCAGGCGCGCTCGAACGCGGTGACCACCTCCAGCACCGAGTTGCCTCGACCGCAGCCGAGATTGAGCGTCACGGCGCCATGGGTCCTCGCCAGATACTTCAACGCCGCCACGTGACCTTCGGCGAGGTCCTGCACGTGCAGGTAGTCGCGGATGCCGGTGCCATCGGGCGTAGGCCAGTCGCTGCCGTAGATGGCGAGATCCGCGAGCTCACCGCCGGCGATCTTGCACAGCAGCGGGACCAGATTGTTGGGACGCCCCCGCGCCGCCTCGCCAAGCATGCCGGACGCATGCGCGCCAGCCGGGTTGAAGTACCGCAGGATGGCAATGCGCCAGTTGGGATTGGCATGCGCGAGGTCGCGCAGGAAATCCTCGACCACGCGCTTGGTCCGGCCATAGACGCTGTGCGGACGCAGCGCCGCGTCCTCGGCCACCGGCAGGCCATCCGGCTGGCCATACACCGTGGCCGACGAGCTGAACACGATGGTGGCCACGCCGGCCTCGCCCATCACCTCGACCAGCGTGATCGCGCCGCCGACATTGACGTCATAGTAGGCCAGCGGACGCGCTTCGGACTCGCCGACCGCCTTCAGTCCCGCGCAGTGGACGACGGCCGCGATCGGATGGTCGTGAAATGCGGCACGCAAGGCGACATCGTCGCGCACGTCGGCCTGGATGCAGGCAATCGGTCGGCCCGCCAGCGACTGCAGCCGCGGCAGCACCGCCGGCGTGCTGTTGGAGAAGTTGTCGAGCACAACAGGCGCGTAGCCGGCGTGCGCCAGCTCGACGACGATGTGCGATCCGACGTAGCCCGCGCCGCCCGTGACCAGTACCGTTTCCGCCATTGCCGTGTCGCTGCTGGAAAGCGTTAGATGCTACACGAGGCAAAGCGCCGCGCAATGAAATTAGGGTCAGTCTCCAATTTAGCGGGGCCAACCCCGCTAAATTCGAGACTGACCCTAATTTCACTACGCGCAAATGAAAACGCCGGACGGAAGTCCGGCGCTTCAAACTTACTTTGTAGGCGAGGCTTCAGCCTCGCTCTGCGCTGTGCGAGGCTTAAGACTCGCCTACAGGTAGCGCCGATTGCCCGGCGCTACTCCGCGGTCGTGCCTTCCGGCGCGGCTTCGGCGTTGGGACGGTCCATCAGCTCGACGAAGGCCATCGGGGCTGCATCGCCCTGCCGGAAGCCGAACTTGAGGATGCGCAAGTAGCCACCCGGGCGACCCTGGTAACGCGGTCCCAGCTCGTTGAAGAGCTTGGTGACGATGTCGCGGTCGCGCAGGCGGTCGAACGCCAGGCGGCGATTGGCCACCGTGGGGTTCTTGGCCAGCGTGATCAGCGGCTCGGCAACGCGACGCAATTCCTTCGCCT
>JBKJSU010000068.1:0-4210 GCA_046594415.1 Casimicrobiaceae bacterium
TGGATCTACACGTTGCCCAATGGTGACGTGCTGGTGGCCGAGTCCAACGCGCCGCCGAAAAAGAACGACGGCGGACTGCGCGGCTGGGTAATGAAGCTGGTGATGGGGCGCGCGGGCGCCGGCGTGCCCAGCGCCAATCGCATCACCCTGCTGCGCGACACGGATGGCGACGGCGTCGCCGAAACTCGCACTGTCTTCATCGCCGGGCTGAACTCGCCGTTCGGCATGGCACTGGTGGGTGACATGCTTTATGTCGCCAACACCGACGCCATCGTGCGGTTTCCGTATCGCGCGGGGCAAACGCGCATCGACACCGCCGCGGAAGTCGTGGTGCCCCTGCCGGCCGGCGACATCAATCACCACTGGACGAAGAACGTCATTGCCAGCGCCGATGGCGCGCGCCTCTATGTGACCGTCGGCTCGAACAGCAACGTCGCGGAAAACGGCATCGAAGCGGAGGCGCTGCGCGCGGCCATCCTCGAGGTGGACCTTCGTGCCCGCACCTCGCGCGTCTTCGCGTCCGGTCTGCGCAATGCCAACGGGCTGGGCTGGGAGCCGCATAGCGGCCGCTTGTGGACCGTGGTCAACGAACGCGATGAACTGGGCAACGATCTTGTGCCCGACTACCTGACCGCGGTGGAGGACGGCGGGTTCTACGGCTGGCCGTACAGTTACTTTGGACAGCACGTTGATACGCGGGCGCAGCCTCCCCGCCCCGATCTTGTTGCCGTTGCCAAGGTCCCTGATTACGCGCTGGGTTCGCACGTCGCGCCGCTGGGCCTGGCGTTCAATACATCGACGGCACTGCCCGACAGGTTCCGCAGCGGCGCCTTCATCGGCGAGCACGGATCCTGGAATCGCAAGCCGAAATCAGGCTACGGCGTATTCTTCGTCGCCTTCACCGACGGCAAACCCGTCGGCTTGCCGCAGGACGTGCTCACCGGCTTTCTCAGTGCGCAGGACGATGCGATGGGGCGTCCGGTGGGCGTCGCGATGGATCGCGTCGGCGCGCTACTGGTGGCCGACGATGTCGGTAACGTCATCTGGCGCGTGACCGCGCAAGCCGCGACCGCAACGCGACCTTGAACCCTATCGGACATTCCATGCCAAGCAAAAAACGTGACCCGTTGACCGAAACAACCCGCATCGGCGCCGCGCTCCCCGCGGCAGGGGCACCGTTGCTTCCGCACGAGCAGGACGAAAGCCTCCCCGCCGCAGGGGCACCGTTGCTGCCCCACGAGCGGGACGAAAGCCTCGCCGTGCCTGCGCCACCCCAGGCCGTGATGATCCAGGCGCAACGCGACGTCGCGCGCGGCCTGGAGGACACGGATTGCTATACGCGACTGGGCAAAGCGATGCCGCGACCACGCAGAAAATGAACGCGCAGCGTCAGCGCTTGCCGAGGCGGCGCGCATTGGCGGTGGCGCGCGCGTGGATGGGCTTCAAGCCATGCGCGGCAAGACGGATCGTCGAATGGGAAATTGCCGCCGCGGTCGCCGCGGACTGCGCCGCCGCCTGCGCCAACTTCGCCTGACGCGTCACGAATTGCCCGGCGTCGCGGCTCGCCGCCAGCGACATCGCGGCCGCGCCCCCCGTCACCATGTGCCGGAACACCTGCGCGCCGAACTTGAGATTCAAATGCAGCAGCTGCAAGCCCATGGCTTGCGCCGATTCAGTCGCCGCAGCGATCTTCTCCTGCCCCATCCGCGTAAATTCCCGCTGGTCGCCCGCATTGGGGTTGGGGCCCGCCGCCGCCATGCGGGTCGTCCGGTGGGCGATGACCTGCGCTGAGGCCAGCGACATTTCACCGACCTTAACGGCCAGGTCCGTCCAGGCCAGAAAGGGATTGCTTGAGGCGCGGCGCGTGATTCGTTTCAATGCTGTCCTTGCATGTTGAATTGGCAGTGCCTGCATCCGTGACGGCTCCGGCGCTATATCGCTATCGCTCACTACCGTTTGCTCTGTTACAGGCCACTAGCCCACGATTTTCTTGTACGAATCCCGATCCGCCTTATAGCACCCGCAGGAAGCGGCCTTCAATCCTCGCCGCTCCAGCACCGTCATGTCGCCGCGGCTGTAACGAATGAGGCCGGCGCGCTGAAGGACGCCGGCCGCCTTGGTCACGCCGACCCGGCGCACGCCCAGCATCAGCGCCAGGAATTCCTGCGTCACGTGAAAGGTGTTGGCGTGCGCGCGATCCTGGGTCATCAGCAGCCAGCGCGCAAGGCGCGCTTCGACCACGTGAAAGCGCGTACAGGCTGCCGTCTGCGCGAGCTGTCCCAACTGGAAGGCAATATAGCGATTGACCGCTTGATGCAACGCGTCGCTGCGAGCGAGTTCACGGACGAACACCGCAGAGTCCATCCGCAACGCCGTGCCTGCGCCCTGCACCACGGCCCGCATGGGCGAACCATCGACGCCAAGCGCCAGGGAAATCCCGAACATGCCCTCGTCGCCGATCAAGCCGACTTCCAGCGACGCCATTGCATCGACCGGCATGATCAACGAAATGAAGCTGGCCGTGGGGAAATAGGCATGCGCCAAGGGCATTCCCGGCGCGTAAAGCACATCGGCAAACGCAAGTTCGACGGGTTCGCATCCGTCCAGCACGCTGCGCCGGTCCCGTTCGGGAAGCGCGTTGAGCAGGCGGTTGAAGGCTGGAGCGCGTTGGTTCGATGGCACCGTCACTCTCCCAACGTGGCGGTGAAGCCTGTACGTCGCCACCTGGAGAATTGGGAGGCAATTCCGATGCCCGATGCCAACGCGTAGAGCATGGCTTCACCATCCGCGAGTGGCCGAGACTACGGTGATTCATCGCGTCCGTCTGCGCGGCAGCGCACATAGTGGCTGCTTGCCCGCCAACCGGCGGTCGCCGGCAACTACTTGCCGTCGTACGGCAACAGCCGATCGAACTCGGTCTTGACCACCTGATAGCACTCGCAGGAGAGCGCCTCCAGCCCCGGGCGATCGAGCACGCTGATCCTGCCGCGGCTGTAGCGGATGAGGCCGGCGTCCTGCAACTTGCCGGCCGCCTCGGTGACGCCCTCGCGGCGCACCCCCAGCATGTTGGCAATCAGCTCCTGCGTCATTGCAAGTTCGTTGGTCGCCAGCCGATCAAGGCTCAGCAACAACCACCGACACAGTTGCTGGTCGACCGAATGGTGCCGGTTGCAGACCGCGGTCTGCGCCATCTGCGTGATCAGCGCCTGCGTGTAGCGCAGCAACAGATGCATGGTGGGTCCGAAACGCCCGAACTCGGACTTGAGCAGATCGGCCTTCAGGCGATAGGCATAGCCAGCGCTTTGCACGATGGCGCGACTGGGGGTGGTGTCGCCGCCCATGAACAGCGAGATGCCGAGAATGCCCTCGTTGCCCACGACTGCAATTTCGGCAGATGCCCCATCCTCCATCACGTACAGCAGCGACACGATGCACGTCGTTGGGAAATAGACATGCCGCAGCTTGTCCCCCGACTCGTACAGGACGTCGCCAAGCTTCATCGGCATCAATTCCAGATGCGACGCGATGCGATCGTAATCAGCCGCCGGCAAGGCGGTGAGCAGGTGATTCTGATGCGGGCTGTGGCGCGATGGCGCGGGCATTGGCTGCACCTCGTGCATTGCCACCGGGCATTCCAGCCCGGTGCGGTGGTTTGGTTGGCAGGTTGCAGTGCGATTATAAACCTTCGCAGACTACATGTGTGCGCTGCAATACATACAGAACGAATCGCGCGGGGCCATCCACCGGCGTGGATCCCGTACACGTACCCGTTTTTCCGGTTCCAGTGTGCGCCGGCGCACCGAGCGTCGCAGCGAATTCCTGCAGAATCAGGCTGTTTCCGCCATGATCCTTCGGTTGCGCAGGAAAATGACGGGTGCAGGTCCTCGGATCACGATCACGTTCGAGGGCCTTTTTTTGTCCAATTCACTGCCGATATTGCTGATTCGGCGATTGACGATACCCGCCGCGCTGCCAATCAGGCTTGTCGCCGTAAGGATAATCGTTGGCAATCCGGCGTCCCGATGAAATGACGTTGCTCATGCCCGGCAGCGACGCATAATCCCCAGGGCCGAAAGTCCGGCATTCGCCGCGAAAGTCGGCATCGCTGCAGAAAATCCAATAGCCACTGTCTACGCGCAGCGACGACGCACGATCGTTGAAGCCCGTGATGCCCAGGTTCGGCATCATTTCGTTCAGCGCGTAGGACCGG
>JBKJSU010000187.1:0-5566 GCA_046594415.1 Casimicrobiaceae bacterium
GAGAGGCGGTCGCAGGTCAACATCGGCGTGGCTAACCTCGATGACGATTTCTATGTATCGATCGTTGGGGAGGCGCACATCTCGCACGATCGCGCCCTCATCCGGGAGTTATGGACGCCGCTGGCGAAGGCGTGGTTTCCCGGCGGCGTGGACGATGAAGATCTCGTAGTGATCGAGGTCATCGCGTCGCAGGCGGAGTACTGGAACGGGCACGAAGGCGAGATGGTGAAGTTTTTCAACAAGGCCAAGGCCACCACTGCAATCACCACGCCTTCCCATCGTGGTGAGCATGGGTCGATACAAATCGGCGGAAGGTCGCAGCCGATTGCAATGCGGTAGTACCGATGTTGCAGAGCAGTCCACTGATTCATCTAACTTAACTGAAAGGAAACACAACATGAATTTCATCATCTGGTTGATCGTAGGCGGCGTCATTGGCTGGCTTGCCAGCATCGTCATGAAGACGGACGGCCAACAGGGCCTGTTCCTCAATGTGATTGTCGGGATCGTTGGCGCGCTGATTGCCGGCTTCGTCATCGCACCGATGCTTGGCACAGGCACCATCAATTCCAGCGACTTCAGCATTCCTGGCTTGGTGGTTTCCTTTATCGGCGCGGTGGTGCTGCTTGCGATCGTCAACATGTTCCGTCGAGGTGTGGCGCGCTGATCGATATCAGCACCTGCAACGTGTTTCAGGCAGGAAATGGTGGGGCAGGGGATCATGGTCTCCTGCCCCACTTGCATTGGCGAAGCGGAACTTGCGGCAGTGTCGGGCTGGTCCTACACCGGAGTAGGGCCGTCTCCGATTTCCGGCGCATATGCGGCGCGGGATGCTCGCATTGTCCATGTCAATTACATCGACGCCATGATCCGCGAAACTATCGAGCGGAGCGGACTCATCGGAAAAAAAGCTTATTCAGGAGATCATGATGACTGACATCACGCAGAATCAAATTCGAAAAGAGAACGAACACGCCAACCTTGATCCGATCTCAGGCGCGCCTGGTGCGCATCCTGTCGGTACCGGATTGGGCGCGGCCGCAGGCGGCATTGCCGCGGGTGCTGCGATTGGAACCGTGGCCGGTCCCATTGGCACGGTGGTGGGTGCCGCAGTCGGCGCGGTGGTGGGTGGTCTGGCCGGCAAAGGCGTGGCCGAGATGATCGACCCGACGATTGAAGAGGCCTACTGGCGTGACAACTACGTCAGCCGTCCCTATGTCGCGCATGGTGCCACGTTCGACGACTACGGTCCGGCCTACCGCTACGGTGTCGATTCGTATGGCAAGTTCGACGGGCGTAGCTTCGATGAAAGCGAGCCGGCACTGATGGACGATTGGGAAAGCGCCCGTGGTTCGTCCCGCCTTTCGTGGGATGACGCGAGGCACGCAACGCGGGACTCGTGGCAGCGCGTTGACACCTTGGCTTCGCGCCGCTAGCGCCGACACCCGCGCGGCTGGTGTCCTGGCTGCTGTTGGACGCGGTACCACACTAGAGCGCCGGCGGCTGGGTTGAAGAACGTGCTACGGACGCGAACGTTGCGTCCGTAGCACACCTGCGCCCTTGTACAAGCCCCGGCAACGATGGCGGGGTTCGCCGTTTGCTTCGCATTGTTCGGCGCGACTACCTGCCGCGTTCACGAACCTGGTCGCCATGTCAGGAGTGACTCCAGCGACGGCAGCGTATCGGCTTCATGCAGCGGCTTGTCGTCGCGTTTCCGCAACATACGCGGGAAGCGCACCGCAATACCGCTCTTGTGCCGGCTACTCCGGTTGATGCCCTCGAACCCCAGTTCGAACACCATGGTGGGCGTTACGCTGCGCACGGGGCCAAACTTTTCGAGCGTAGTGCGCCGGATCACGCGATCGACCACCTTGAATTCTTCATCGGTCAGACCGCCATAGGCCTTGGCGAACGGCACCAGCTGCAATGCGCCCGGCGCGGCAGGTTGACGCTGCGCGATGGCGTCGATCACGGCCTGCGCTTCTGTCGCATCGGCGGGGGCGCGATTCCAGACCGCAAAAGTGTAATCCGTGTAGAGACCGGCGCGTCGACCGTGCCCGGCCTGCGCGTAAATTAGGATGGCGTCCGTGGTGAAGGGTTCTACCTTCCATTTCCACCAGGTACCCGCGCGGAGATCGTCCTGCTTGTGCCGGCCGGCGCCGTAGCGGGCGTCACGATGCTTCAGCATAAAGCCTTCCACGCCGCGGGTGCGCGCTTCGCGCCGCAACAACGCCAGCGCCTCCCAGCTTGGTCGTGTCTCGACTGGCGAGAGCACCAGTCCCGGCGTAGTGGCTGCGAGCGCCTCGAGCAGTTCACGGCGGGCGTGCTGCGGCTCGTCGCGGACGTCAGCGCCGTCACGCTCCAAGATGTCGTAGGCGATGAAGACGACGGGGGCGTCGGCGAGCATGCGCGGCGTCAACGTCTTGCGGCCCAGACGACGCTGGAGGAGATTGAAGGGGGCAACCTCCTGATTCAACCAGACGACGATTTCACCGTCGAGAACGGTACCGGAAGGTAGCGCAGTGGCTTGCTCCACCAGTTCGGGGAACTGCTCGGATACGAGTTCCTCGCCCCGCGACCAGATCCATGTCTCGCCGCCGCGCCGGACCACTTGCGCGCGGATACCGTCGTACTTCCATTCGACGAGCCAGTCCGAGTTTGGGCCCAATGCGGCATCGAAATCGGCTACGGACGGATCGAGCGGATGGGCGAGAAAAAATGGATAGGGCTGGCCGAGGTTACCGCCTGCGGTGGCGGGATCGGCGGTCAGGTGGGCAAAGCGCTCGACCGTCGGCGGCGTGCGGGCATCGGTATAGCCCATCATCCGCTGCGCGACCAGCTTGGGATCAATGCCGGCACCCTCGGCCAGCGCGCGTTGCACCAGGAGCTTGCTGACACCCACGCGAAAGCCGCCACCGATGAGCTTCGTCAGCAGGAAGCGCGATGGCGTATCCAGCATGTCCCACCACGCGGCGACGTGTTGCATCTGCATGGCCGGCTCCATGCCGCGCAATGGTTGCAGCCGGGTCTCGATCCAATCCGCGAGTCCCAGGTCAATCTGCTGGCTCGACGGCGGCAGGATGTGCGCGATGGTTTCGGCAAGATCACCCACGGCCTGATAAGCGGCGTCGAAGAGCCAGTCCGCGATGTCCGCACGCTGGCAGGCGAGGGTGCGCAATAGCCCAGTGCCGACCACCTGCCGTGGTTTGCCACCCGCCAGGTAGTAGGCCGCCCATGCAGCATCGCGAGGAGGCGCCTCCGCGAAATAGCGCTTCAACGCATCAACCTTGGCGCTGGTGGCCGTGGTGGCATCCAGTGCCAGGAACAGTTTCGCGAAGCGCTTCACTGTACCGGACTTTCAGTGCCATCGAGGGCAGGAACCGCCTCGTCGGCGCCTGCGGGTTCCACGCCGTCGTTCTCTTCCGCGCCGTACACGGTCTCAAACGATCCGGAATCGAGACCTTGCTCCGCGAGCCAGCGCACCATCACGGCCTCGTAGCCATGCGTGACGATGACGCGTTGCGCCCCGGTGGCGGCAATGGCCCGTTGCAGGCCTGGCCAATCTGCGTGGTCGCTCAGCACGAAACCTCGATCCACTGCGCGACGGCGACGCGCGCCACGCAACTGCATCCAGCCGCTGGCGAACGCATCGCTGTAGTCGCCGAAGCGCCGCGTCCAAGGCGACCCTTGCACCGAGGGCGGCGCCACGACCAGTGCCCGTTGCAGCAGGGATTTGTCGTCGAATCCTGTCACGAGTGAGGTCGCAGGTAGCGCGACACCCGCTGCGCGGTAGGCGTGGTTAAGGGTCTCGATCGCTCCGTGGACCACGATCGGTCCAATGGACGAATCCACGCCAGCCAGGATTCGCTGCGCCTTGCCGAAGCTGTAGGCCATGATCAGGCTGGCGCGACCTGCGGCCGCATTGTTGCGCCACCATGCGTCGATATCCGCAAAGATCAGCGCTTGTGGCTGCCAGCGATAGATCGGCAGGCCAAATGTCGACTCGGTGATGAAGCAGTGGCAGCGTACCGGTTCGAATGGCGCGCACGTGACGTTATGTTCGCGCGGATCATCGAACGCCCCTGCCACGTAGTAGTCGCCGGACGCCACCCAGACCTGGCCGCGATGCTCGAGGCGAACCTGCGCCGAGCCCAGCACGTGGCCTGCCGGATGGAAACTGAGGCGCACTCCGGTGTGCTCCACCTCGACTCCGTAGGGCAGCGCGCGCAGGTCGATGTCACCCAGCCGCGCACGTAGCACGGCCGTCGCAGGCTCCGCAGCGAGGTAATGGGCATGACCCAAGCGCGCGTGATCGGCATGCGCGTGCGTGATCACCGCACGGTCCACGGCGCGCCAAGGATCGATATAGAAATTGCCGGGCGGACAATAAAGACCCTCAGGACGCAACACCACCAGGTCACTCATCATGGCAATCCCGCGTTCATGACGATCCGGTGATGCGTGCCTTTCGCCGCTCATAGAGCGCCATCAGCGGCGTGACCGAGATGCCGTGCAACACGATCGAGGCCACGATCACGGCAATGGTGATGCCGACCAGTCGTTGCGCCACTTGGTCATCCACCCCGTTGTTGATGGCGTACATGGCGTAGAAGAGGGAACCGACGCCGCGGATGCCGAACCATGACACCAGCACGGTCTGTCCGGCGGCCAGGCGGTCGCGGCGAAGCGCCAGTATGACGGACACGGGCCGGATGAAAAAGAAGAGCGCGACGATGACTGCCACCGCCTCGAGCGGAATTCGTACGGCGGCGAACATTGCGCCAATGATGACCACAACACCGAATTCGAGGAGACTGGCCAGATGCTCGTTGAATCGTTGCAGCGGCACCGCGGGCAGCAAGGCCGCGGCGCTGGTGGGTGCTTCACCGCCGGCCGCGGGAGTGGAACCCGATGCGGCGCCGGGGCGGCTGCGTGCCACCGATACCGTCCACTGCAGCGCGACCGATGCACTGAAAACGGCCAGAAAACCATTCGTCTGCAGGGCCAGTGCAGTACCGTACGAGATGGCTACGAGGCCCAGTCCGAGGAACGAATCGGACCCGCTGGCGTCCGCATCATCGCCATTGCGCGCCAGCAGCCAGCGTCCAAGCGCCGTGCCGAACACGCCGCCAATCAGCAATCCGCCCACGACGGCCCAGAGCAGGTCGATCGCCCACCACCGCCAGCCGAAATCGCCGATTTCGTGCAGGCCCATCAATCCCAAACCCAGCATCACGAACGGGAATGCCGCGCCGTCATTGAGGCCGCCTTCGCCGGTCAGCCCGAAGCGCAATCGGTCGCGGTCGTCCTGCCCGACGACCTGCACGTCACCGGCCAGCACGGGGTCGGTGGGTGCAAGGATCGCTGCCAGCAGGATCGACGCTCCCAGGGAAAATCCCAGCACCCAGTAGGCGAGTCCCGCCAGCAGGATGATGGTGGACAGCATTGCCACCGAGGCCAGACGGATCGGAACGCTCCAGTGCCGTCGCCGCAGTGTGCTGCCCACGTTCGAGCCCGTTGCAAACAGGGACACCAGCACCGCGATCTCGCAAACGGTGCCAATGAC
>JBKJSU010000223.1:0-3082 GCA_046594415.1 Casimicrobiaceae bacterium
TGCGTCGGAGGCGATCATCGCGCGGCTTGCCAACGCCATTGCCCCGGGGCTTGAATACTCCATAGTGACGACGTCGTTAGTGCTGGCAGCCGCAAATGCATTGCGTAGAGCGGACAAAGCCGCCTCCTGCGCCATGAGATCTGCGCCGGGCGATCGGGTTTCCGCCACCAAAAGTGCGCTGGTTCCGGACCCATCGAACCACACGCCATGTTCGCGCCGGGGCATCGTCTGGTTGGTCACGCGCTGCAGCAGGCATCGAATCTCATTGGTTGGATCACTCGCGAGATATTGCTTTTCCAGCATGCCCGCACTTCCCGCCAGCGCATCCAATCGCTGCGCAAGCGCATCCCTAAGTGCTTCAGTCGAAAAATGTCCAGGGCTCTCGACACACTCACTCAGTACATAACGGTGTCGCACCAGCAGCGACAGTTCGCGCAGTCCCAAACCTGATTCGCCGTTGGTGACAAAACGAAACCGTGGACTGGCTTCCAGCAGCCTTACCAGTGCCCGGCTTGTGTCAGCAAGCATTTCGGGGGTGCTGCCGCTCAATTCCACCAGGAACATGCGACTGCTTACGCCATTGCGGAGTTCGCCCATGAAAGCGCGTTGCGACGAAGAGGAACCGGCGGGCAGGAAGGCCGAATAGTCGGCATCGATTGCAACGCTTGTCGCCAGGTACCACGAGGCCACCACCGTGAACAGCAGCGCGCCAAGCGCCGTGGTTACACGCTTGGTCATTGCCGTCGGTCCACCCCGGTGATCAGCATCAAACTTCGATCACCACCGTGCTCCGCGACTTCGATACGGGTTAATTGCGATTGCATACCACCGATTGTGATGCGGCTGACCATGCGCGCCAGGTCGCCGTCGATGGGTACGAGCTCAAGCGTCCACGCCGTCATGCGTCCACTTACGCTAACGCGAAAATATCGCCCAAGTGCCTGTTGGTCACCCGCAAGCGTGCCGCGCAGACCTTCAATCCACACAGCAATCGCCGGGAATTCCGACACCCGAAGCCGTTTGATACTTCCGCGGGAATCCAGGGTCAATTCGTCACCCTTGATTTCCATTCGCTCCAACGCCGGACTTTGAACGACCATCTCGAGAAATTCGGGCCGGACGTACCGCAACGTACCTCGCCGCACTATTGGCGACGTCAAGGCCGCAATGAAGCGCGTTTCTTCGAACGTGGCCGAACTCCGTTCCACGCGGGCCAGCGCGGTCATCAATTCCGCAACTTCGAATGGTTGCGCGAACACAGGTATGTCCATGCATAACGCGATAACCAATATCGCGTACTTGCAGGCACTTCTAATTCGGCGCAGGCGTCGCCCAGAAGTCATAGAAATTAAACCAGTTGTAGGGATCATTGCGACAGTTGCCCTCAAGCCAGTGTGCGAAGTACTGGCACCTGCCTCGAAGTGCCGCTTGGTCATGCAGCGGAGGAATAGCGGTTGCAGCCGTGGTGAAGCGAATGCGATAGACGCCATTGCCGCGGCAGGCAGCGGAAAAGAGGACGACAGGCGCCCGCAGCAATTCGGCGAGAAGGAAAGGCCCCAGTGGAAAGTGCGCGGTGCCGTCCAGAAATTCGCACGCAACAAGGCGGTCGCCTGCGACCACACGATCGGCCAGCATGCCAACGATCTCCCCCGAATCGATTGCGTCGCGAACTTCAAGCATGGTCTGCGGCCGACCCAGAGTAATCATGTCACGCAGCATCTCAGGGTTAAGCCCCCCCAGTACACTGTTGATCCTTTCTGCATTTTGCGGATGCATAAGGACCCGGAGACGCACCGGGGCTTCGGCCCTGGCCATGACGCGCAGGACTTCGAAGCTGCCGAAATGAGCTCCCACCAGCAAGCATCCGCGGCCAGGAGCCATTGCCGCAAGCAGTTGGTCAAGGCCCTCGACTTCATAGTTGAAATGCCGGAACCGTCCTGACAACAGGAATACGCGGTCCAATATGGTCGCGGCGAAGCAGTGATAGTGCCGGAACACATCGCGCCACCCGGGCTTGCGGCCCAAAACTCGCCGAAGGTAGTCGCGCGAAGCTTGCCTGGCTCGCGTCGAGAACAAGACGAAGTAGGCGCTGATCGGGTATAGCAACAGACGGCCCGCGGGTCGGCCAATCCCAAGTGCGATGCCCACGAGCAGCCGCATGAGGTGGCGGCTGCCACGCTCCTGTTGCGCAAGCCATAGCGGACGGGGTGTCATCCGCGCCCGCCCCGATCGGTGCAACGGCAGCTACCTTCAGCAACGACTACGCCTTCCCGCGTGATTCCAAATCGCGTGGTACGGTCGATCGCGACATCGACACGAATATCGACGGTATCGGCCGGCAACAACGGGGCGTGGAACTTTACGACTGCAATTTCCCGGATGGCGAGTCGGTTTTCCGCCAGTAACGCTTCGACCCATTGCAGCAGCACGACGCCCGGCACGATGGGGCGGCCGGGAAAATGCCCGGCCAGTGCCGGATGTTCTGCCGGCAGGCTACGCGAAGCTGTGAATACTTGCGGCGCGCACGACACAGCGTCGAAGTTCTCCTTCGCGCGCGCGCGTATAGCCATGTCTCGCAATGGTGCCATCGAAATTTTCAGCGCACTGGTTCGCGGCAAGACGTCGACGCGTAGCAGAGGGCGCGGCAGAAAGGCCCCATCAATCACCGCCGCCATCGCCTTTCTGAGATCGGCGTCCGCGAGGCTTGGCGCAACTACCGCAGCAGCTACACGGTGCGATTCGGGCGATGGAAGAAACACTACGGCGTCCTGCACGCCTGGGATTGCCAGGACTTTCGCGGTGAGGCCGGACAGTGAAGCTCGCTTGCCAGCGATCTTTGCAATGTCGTCATCGCGACCAAGTAGCCGAAAGGTCTGAACCCCGGCATCGACTTCATTGCCTACGCGTTGGAAGCGATCGCCCAGCGAGATCGGTGCCGGCAAGTGACCATCGCTGGCCTTCCACCTTCCCGCCGGGTCTTCCATCAACCGAATTCCCGCGGCCGCGGAAAATGCGTCCGTCAGTCCAGTGCGGCGATGCGCCAGCATCCCGCCTTCCGTGCATCCGTAGATTTCCTCAACAG
>JBKJSU010000244.1:0-2647 GCA_046594415.1 Casimicrobiaceae bacterium
GACCGACGAGCAGGTCGCCCGCCAGTTCCTGCCGAACGCCCAAATTCGCGCGATGAAAGGCATGGGGGAAGCGGTGCTCGACATCCAGTCGCGCAACTCCGTTGCGTTGGTGACGACAGTGCTGACCGGACTCGGTGCGCTAAAGGCCAACAAGAGCCTGGGCACGATGGCCGTCCTAATGCCGACGAACAACGCGCCGTCGTATGGCGGCACGCGCCGGGACGGCGACGATCGATTCGCGACCTTCCTGCAGGACTGGGCGTTGGCCTATCGCGCCGACGGCTCGGCCAAGCGTGTGATCTTCAGCGCGATGGAGAAATACGGGCTCGACACGTCGCAATTGCCTCCGGCCGTGCAGTTCTAGACGCCGACGATGTCGCCGGACATCACCCGCCTGCGCGCAGGTGAAAGCGAGACAGGAACGCCCGGGTGCGCGGATTCGCAGGCCGGGTGAATATTTCGTCCGCGGTTCCTTCCTCGACCATGGTTCCGGCCTCCATGAACGTCACGCGATGGGCGACGTCGCGTGCGAACGCCATTTCGTGGGTCACAATGACCATGGTCTTGCCTTCGGCCGCGAGTCCGGCCATCACCTTCAGCACCTCGTCGACGAGTTCGGGATCGAGGGCGGACGTCGCTTCGTCGAAGAGAAGTACGTCAGGTTCCATGGCCATCGCGCGCGCAATCGCGACCCGCTGCGCCTGACCGCCGGAGAGGTTGCGCGGATAGACGTCGGCTTTGTCGGAAAGGCCAACCTTGGCGAGCAGTTCAAGCGCCTTCTCTCGCGCCGCGCCAGCGGGCATGTTGAGCACGAGGCGCGGGCCGGCCATTACGTTGCGGACCGCCGTCATGTGCGGGAACAGGTCGAACTGCTGGAAGACCATTCCGAGCCGGCTGCGAAAGCGCTCCAGCATGCGGGAGGGCGGCATCGACCCGCCAGGCGCGAACGCGAAGCTTGCCTCCCCTACCCGCACGGTTCCTGCATCCGGCTGCTCGAGCAGGTTGATGCAACGAAGCAGCGTCGACTTGCCGCAGCCGCTCGGCCCGATCAGCACATGGACGGCGCCCGGATCGACGGCGAGCGACATGCCCTTCAGCGCGTCCTGCGCTCCGTAGCGCTTGCAAAGGTCGGTGAGCTCGATCATCGGACGTTCGCTCGCGCGATCTGCTGGCGGCACGGGCATGGGAGGATCCTTCAGCGGTCCGCGCGGACTTCCAGCTGCTTGGCGAGCTTCGTCAACGGATAGAGGATGACGAAGTAGATGAGCGCGACGACTGTGTAGGTCTCGAGCGGCCGGAAAGTGCTGGAGGCGATTTCGTAGCTCCTGTACATGAGATCGGGCACCGCGACGATGTAGAGCAGCGACGTGTTCTTGAGTTGCAGCACCGACTGGTTGACGAATGGCGGCACCATGCGGCGCGCGGCCTGCGGCAGGATGATATGGCTCATCATCCGGCGCTGGCTGATCCCGAGCGCCCGCGCGGCATTCCATTGCCCCTTGTCGATCGAAATCACGCCGGCGCGGAAGATCTCGGCGCAGAACGCGCCCATGTACAGCGTCAGGCCGAGTCCGCCGGCAATCCACGCGGGGATCGAGAAGCCCGCGATGATCGGCAACGCGTAGTAGAACCAGACGATCTGGACCATCAGCGGCGTGCAGCGAAAGAGCTGGACGTAACCGCTCGCCGGCGCCCGCAGCCAGCTGCGGCCGGACACCATCGCCACGCCGACGAAAACGCCGATCAAGAGGCCGCCCGCGATGGTGACCACGGCGTAGCTGAGCGTGATGGCCAGCGCCGATGCCCAGACCCTGAAGCCGAGCGCCGCACTCCAGTCGAATTCATAGGGCATGAGTCACTCCGGTCGTCACACGCCGACGGTCAGCAAGGCAACGAAGGAGCCAGATGCGCCGATCGTCCGCGGGCATGGATCACGCGAAGGATAAGGATAGGCTTTTCAACCGCGTAAGGCTGAGTGTGTGGGAGCAGGTGGCACGGGTCAAGCGTCGATTTTCGGTGGCAAGGGGCTGCTCCGCACGCTTATGGCAGACGAGCGCGGAGGCGCAAGCGTGGGTGGCACGCGTGTGCCGGCAGCCGTTGACCACTGGGATTAGGTCGTGCGGCTGAGGTGCGTTGGCCGAGTACCCGGCGGCGGCTTCGAATCGCCAGGCGCAGGCCGCCTCGTCAACGGCTGCTTCCCCGCAATTTGAGATCAGAAGGCGACTGGCTGGAACTGGCCGACTGCTGTTCTGGAAATTGCCACTTCCGCCGACCGTTGTACGACGTATTGCCGACGTTCAGACGACTTCGCTCGGCACTTATTGCGCAGAGACCGCCGTTTACGATGCGTTCAGATTTACCGTCAATTTTCTCGGCATGCCGCCGCTTGTTGGCGTTAGTCCTCGACAAACAATTCACTGCCAGATCAAAAATTTGCGTGGGTCCCGGTACGCACTTCGATAGTCCGCGATAGACTCCGACAGATCTCGAAACCTACTCCCACTCGATGGTCGCGGGCGGCTTGCTCGAAATATCGTAGACCACGCGATTGAAGCCGCGCACTTCGTTGGTGATGCGATTGGATACGCGCGCCAGCAACTCGTGCGGCAGGTGCGCCCAGTGCGCCGTCATGAAGTCGGTGGTCTGC
>JBKJSU010000291.1:0-5929 GCA_046594415.1 Casimicrobiaceae bacterium
GGTACGGGCGTCCGTGCGACCGTCCGTGCGACCGTCCGTGCGACCGTCCGTGCGGGCGTCCGTACGACCGTCCGTGCGGGCGCCGGTACGACCGTCCGTGCGGGCGTCGGTACGACCGTCCGTGCGGGCGTCGGTACGACCATCGGTGCGGGCGTCAGTGCGACCATCCGTGCGGGCGTCCGTACGACCATCCGTGCGGGCGTCGGTGCGACCATCGGTGCGGGCGTCCGTGCGACCATCCGTACGGGCGTCGGTACGACCATCGGTGCGGGCGTCCGTACGACCATCCGTGCGGGCATCAGCGCGACCGTCGGTGCGGCCGTCGCTCGCGCCTCCCGCTGAGCGTTCCTGCGCGCGCTGCGTTGTGTCCGCCTGCCCGCCGAGTGGGAGCGTGCTGGCCGTCGGCGGATCGGCGCGGAAGCGCTGTGCGGGCACGATCGTGCCAGCCGTATCGGAACCGCCGAATGGCAAATTGATGCTCGAGGTCGCCACGAGGATGCCGGCAACAACGGCGACGCCGGCACCGATCAGCGCGACTTTGCGCTTGCTGAAAGAACCCTGTTTCTGCTCACTCATGTGGTGCTCCCTGAGATGCGGTTCCGGCGCAAGACGCCGCCGCGACGTTGACGATGTCCCCGGATGCTGCGACGAGGAACGTCCCTGGTGTGGATCAATTACACTCGGCGACTCCAAAAGTTGGCGCGACCTGTCCTGCTGCTCCGGCAAGCGCGCCATGACGGCGGCGTACAGGCCTTCCGGCGGAAACGTGGTCGGGACGCCATTGAGTTCGCTTAAGAGTTGCTGCAATTCCTCGAATTCCGCCCGCGCAACGGGATCCGCGGCGAGGAGGCGCGTGAGGTCGGCTGCCTCGGCCGGCGACGCCTCGGCGTCGAGGACCGCGTGCATCAGCGCAGTGCGTTGCGTGGCATCCATCTCAGTTCGGGCGCAGGTCGCGGAGCAGGTCGCGAAGCCGGAGCCGCGCCTCGTAAAGGCGCGATTTCACCGTCTTTTCGTCGAGGTCCAGGACTTGCGCGATCTCCTCGTAGCTCAATTCGGAAAAGTGTCGCAACGTCAGTACCATCCGGTCGTTGGTGGACATGCTCATCAATGCGGCCCGGACACGCCGGGTTTGCTGCCCCTCTGCGACCTGCCACTCCGGGCTGGCGGACTCCGCCGCCGGAATGTCGGCGTCGTCGTCCAGCTCGTTTTCCCGGGCCCGGCGGCGCCGGCAATTGAGCGCCTCGTTGACCGTGATGCGGTAGATCCAGCTAAAGAACTTGTACTTCGGGTCGTAGTCGTCGCACCGCTCCGCCACCCGCAGGAACACGTCCTGCGTGACGTCGTTGGCGTCCTCCGCATTGCGCAATACCCAGAAGGCGGCGTTGTACATGGGCTTTTGGTAGCGGACGACGAGGGTCGCAAACGCGTCCCGATCGCCCCGCATGTACCGCGCCAGCAATGCCTGGTCGGTTTCGCTATCCACAATTACACGCGGGGTCCGCAAAAGTTGGCGCGGGTCAGCGCGCCGGTTCGATTTCGAAGATCTGGTCGAACCCGGAATACCGGAAGATGTCCTGCAGGTGTCGGTTGACCCCCGTAAGCCGCAACTTGCCGGCTGAGGCCAGCAGCCGCTTCTGCGTCTTGAGCAAGACGCCCAGGCCGGCGCTCGACAGGTATTCGAGGCCACCGCAGTCGAGCGTCACGGCGCCTTGCATGCCGTCGAGCAGCGCCTGCGCCTTCGGGCATTGCGCCGCGTCCAGCCGGCCCGAAACCACGACCACGTTCCCACCGCTCGTATCAATCGCGAACATCTCCACTCCCCGCCTGCGCCCCGTTGCCCGGCGCCGTGCTGCCGGTTGTGGTCTTGCGAAACGTGATCCGGCTCACCCTGGTGTCGCGTGAATAGTCGTAGTCGATACGATCCAGCATCCGCCGGACCAGGTGGAGCCCCAGTCCCCCGGGCCGCCGCTGCTCGATCGGCAGATCGACGTCCACGGCTGGCGCCTCCGCGACGTCGAACGGCTCAACATCATAGTCGGTCAGCGTGACCTCGACACCCCCCGGGATGGTGGCGATGTCCATCCGGACTTCGGCGCCGCCGCCGGGGCTGTACTTGACCATGTTGGTGAAGAGTTCCTCCGCGGCCAGGTCGACCGTGGCCAAGAGCGCCTTGTCGACGCCATGCCGCGCGAAGAAGCCGGCGGTGAAATCGAACAGCCCCTGCAACGCATCGAAGCTGCGGCGAAAGGTGCCGGTCGCCGTCGGTTCGCGCTTCACGAGCACCACTGTCATGTCGTCTTCCTGCCGCGCACCGCGGGCGAACATGCGGACGGCATCCAGCAGGCGGCCCGAGAGTACCGCCATCGGCAGGTCGTGATGCTCCTGCAGAATCGCTTCGACGCGCGCCTCGCCGAACTGCTCATCGACCGCGTTCCGGTACTCGTAGATGCCGTCCGAGAGCAGCACAAGAATGTCGCCGGGCTGCATGTCCACCACGACGGCGGGCCGCATCGTCGTGAGCGGCATCGCCGCCAGCGGAAAGCTGGTCGGGTCGAAGTGCGCGCATTTACCCGCCACCCGCTGGTAATGCAGGATTGGCGCCTGTCCGCCGCTGTGGAACCGCAGCGTGTGACGCGCGGGGTCCAGGAGCCCGATGAACGCCGTGATGAACCGGTCGTCAGCCAGCGTTTCCGCGAGGCGGTTGTTGACCTGCACGAATGCGGTCTCGAGATCGGCGCCCATTCGGAACGCCATGCGCACCATCGCCTGCATCTGCGTCACCGACAAGGCCGGGGCAATGCCGTGACCCGTGGCGTCCGCCAGGACCACCAGCACCCCCTGTTGCAGCGCGGCGAGGTCGAACGTGTCGCCTCCGGTGAGTTCCGCCGGCTCGAACGTGCCGAACACGTCATAGCCGGGCACCGCCGGCATCACGGACGGCAGCGTGCTCATTTGCACCGTGCGTGCCATCTCGAGCTCCTGTCGCATCCGCTCGCCCTCGATGACGGCTTCGGTCATGCGCACACGCTGCAATGCCACGGCACACTGCGCCGCCAGCGCCAGTGCGAGCGCCTCGTCGTCGGCGTCGAAACTGCCTTCCACCTTGTTCAGCACCTGCAGCACGCCCACCAGCACGCCCTTGTGATCGACAAGGGGCAGCGTCAACAGGCAGCGCGTGTGATAGCCCGTGGCCTTGTCGACCGCGCGATCGAACCGCGGGTCCGCATAGCAATCCGGCACGTTGACGATTTCCTTGGTGCTCGCGCAGATGCCGACGAGGCCGATGCCGGCAGGCAGCCGGATCGAGTCGAGATGGGTAGCGACCTTGAGGACCAGTTCGTCGGTGGCTTCATCGTGGAGCCAGACCGAGCCACGCTCGGCGCCGAGCACCTGCTTGGCCGCGTTGACGACTTCCTCCAGCATCGTCGTAAGGTCGAACGGCGACGCGAGCGCCTGCGTGACTTTCAGGATTCGTTGCAGGTCCGGCGCGGAGAGCTGGCGCTGCCGGGCTTCAAGCCTGGCATGGGACCCTCCCGATTGCGGCTGTGGCGCAGGCATCGTTGCGTGTGTTGTTGTTCTGGATTGGGCGGTGCGCGCCCGACCGCTGCAGGTGGCCGGGACATCGCCGGCAATCCTGTTCGGCCGAGGGGCAAAGCCCAACCGCGTTGGTTCCCAGGCGGGAATTGATGAGTTTCGGCCTGATGGCGGCCGCTGTCCACTTTCTGGCGCAGTGCGACCGCCACCCGCGGCTTCTGCCCCAGGTTTGCCACATTTGATCGCTGCTTCGCCCCTTTTGCACCGGTCCTGCGCCGCTTTGCGCCCGCGTAATGCACTCCATCGAAGGTGCGTTGCCGGCGGGCACCTTCGGTGAAGCCCACCCACCGCCGGCACTGGATTGAAGGAACGGGGAACGGCAATGGCAAACGTGGAGCGGATGAGCGGCAGTGGATTCATGCGTCGCGAATGGCGCGAGCTTGGCCGGCTGGTGGTCGACAGCCTGGTGGCAGGGATGTTCGTGAGCATGGTGCTCGCGCTGGCGGTGTTCATCGTCTCCACCCAAGCCGCTGCGGCGACGCCACCCGACGACAACGGCGGACTGCGGTTGAAGGACGGCAACGGCGGCCAGATCAACGCGCCGTTGCTCTTCACCGACGTGCACATGGACATCACCGGCATGACCGCCCGCGTCCGGGTCAAGCAGCGCTTCGCCAACCCCACCGCGGAGTGGCGCGAAGGCGTCTACGTATTTCCGCTGCCCGAGAAGGCCGCCGTCGATCACCTGAACATGCAGATCGGCGAACGCGTGATCGAAGGTCTCATCAAGGAGCGCGGTGAAGCGCGCCGCACCTACGAGGCCGCGAAAGGCGAAGGCCGCAAGACCACGCTGATCGAGCAGGAACGGCCCAACATGTTCACGACCAGCGTAGCCAACATCGGCCCGAACGAAGAGATCGTGGTGGCGATCGAGTACCAGGAAGCGCTGCGCTACGACGAAGGCTCGTTCAGCCTGCGATTTCCGATGGCGATCACGCCGCGCTACATCCCCGGCATGCCGCTCGCCGGTGCCACGCCCAACCTCGACTGGTCCGCGGCCACGCAACAGGTGCTTGACGCCGGTCGCATCACCCCGCCCATCGCCAACCGCCGCGACGGCTACGTCAATCCGGTCACCCTCACGATCGACCTCGACGCGGGCTTCGGACTTTCGCGCCTGTCCAGCATCTACCACCCGATGAAGATCGAGGAGAAGCCCGGCCATCGCTATCGCCTCACGCTGGCGGAAGGGCCGGTGCCGGCCGCGCGTGACTTCGAACTGGCGTGGACGCCGGATGTGGGTTCCGCGCCCGGCGCTGCATTCTTCACTGAGACCAAGGGCAGCAAGACCTATGCGCTGCTGATGGCGCTGCCGCCGTCCGCGCCAGCCATCGACGGTCCGCGCTCGCCGCGCGAGATCACCTACATCATCGACACATCGGGCTCGATGGAAGGCGTTTCGATGGCGCAGGCCCGCGAAGGGCTGTCGATGGCGTTGGACCGCCTGCAGCGCGGCGACCGGTTCAACGTGATCGAGTTCAACTCGATCTCCACGCCGTTGTTCAGTGCACCGATGCCGGTCGATACAGCGACTTTGCAAAAGGCGCGCCAGTTCGTGAGCCGGCTTGTCGCCCGCGGCGGCACGGAGATGCTGCCCGCGCTGAAACTCGCGCTGGACGCCGATACGCCCGCGACAATGCTGCGCCAGGTGGTCTTTCTTACCGACGGCTCCGTGGGCAATGAGGACGAGATCCTCAAGTTCATCCACGACCGCATCGGCGATCGCCGCCTCTTTACCGTTGGCATCGGCCCCGCGCCCAACACGTTCTTCATGACGCGCGCCGCGCAATTCGGCCGCGGCACCTTCACCTACATCGGCGACGTGCGCGAAGTGAAGGCCAAGATGACCGCGCTGTTCCGCAAGCTGGAACAGCCTGCGCTGACCGACATCACCGTCGACTGGCCCGCCGGCGCCGAGGTGTGGCCCAGGGTGATACCCGACCTCTATGCCGGCGAGCCGGTGGTCGTGACCGCGCAATACAACGTCAACGCCGTCACCGGCAACGTGGCGCTGGCCGGCCGACGCGGCGGCACGATGTGGGGCACGCTGCTTCCGGTCACCGACCAGGTGCCACATGCCGGCGTGGGCGTGCTGTGGGCGCGCGCCAAGATCAGCGCGCTGATGGACGCCAGCCGCAACGGCGCGCCTGAGGAGGACATTCGCGCCACCGTGCTCGACGTGGCGCTCACGCACCATCTCGTCAGCAAGTACACGAGCCTCGTCGCCGTCGATGTCACGCCGACCAAGCCGGTGGGCGTCAACGGCGTGACCACCGCGATCCCCGGCAACGTGCCTGAAGGCCTCACCGGCTTCGACCAGCTGCCGCGTACCGCA
>JBKJSU010000356.1:0-2519 GCA_046594415.1 Casimicrobiaceae bacterium
TGGGCGACATTTCGGGGAAGGCATTGGCGATATCGTCCTTGGCGCGGTCGCGGCGCCAGCGCATCAGGTAGAAGACGATGAAGAACACGACATAGCCGACCGCGTACATGATCGGCAGCGGCAGGTGCGTCAGCGCCTTGAGGATGGCACGCACGCTCAGCCTGCCGCCCTGATCACGTCGGCGGGCGCCTGAACCAGCTCGATCAGCACGCCTTCGCCGCCGATCGGATGGTCGTCGTTGCCGCGCGGGTGGATGAACGTGACGTCGTGACCCGCAGCGCCCTGCCGGATACCGCCCGGCGCAAAGCGCACGCCCTGCGCCGACAGCCAGGTGACGGCGGCGGCAAGATCGTCGACCCAGAGGCCGATATGATTGAGTGGCGGCACATGCACCGCCGGTTTCGCAGCCGGATCGAGAGGCTGCATCAGGTCGATTTCGCATCGGGCCGGGCCTGTGCCGACGCTGGCAATGTCCTCGTCCACGTTCTCCCGCACGCTCTTGAATTGTCCGGTGACGGTCACGCCAAGGCAGTCCACCCACAAGCGCCGCAGCCGCGTCTTGTCTTCGCTGCCGACGGCAATCTGCTGAACGCCAAGGATGCGAAAGGGTCGCGCGCTCATTGGAAACGGAGCACCGGTTGATCGACGGCGAGGCTTTCACCGGGCTTGGCCAGCAACTCGGCAACGACACCGTCGCGCTCGGCCAGCAGCACGTTCTGCATCTTCATCGCTTCGATCACCACCAGCCGTTCGCCCACCTTTACCGCCTGTCCAACCTGCACTGCCACTTCGGTCAGGAGTCCCGGCATCGGTGAGAGAATTTCACGGCTGCGGTCCGGCGGCAACTTCTGCGGCATCATCGCGAGCAACTCCGCAGCCCGTGCCGGCAGCACGGTGACCTCGCGGAATGCGCCGAGATGCGCAAACTTGTATTTGAGGCCGGGCCGCTCCACCTGCACCGCAAACGACGCGCCGTTGCAGGTGCCATGCATCAGGATCTCGCCGAACCGCCAGTGGTGACGGATCGTGAAGATCCTGTCGCCGATACGCACGTCGCAGCCCCCCACGGCACGCCGCGCATTCACCGGCACCGGCTGGTCAAGGCCAAGCACGACGTATTCCTCGCCAACTGCGAGCTCGTGGCCCGCCACCTGACCTTCGATGCCGGCGGCGCGATCGCGATAGGCACGATGCACCGCGGCGGCCACCGCCGTCAGCAGCGGCGTATCCGGCGGCTGCAGATCCGCCGCGCGAAAGCCCTCGGGAAATTCCTCGGGGATGAACGCGGTAGTGAGGCGCCCTTCGGCAAAACGTGGATGGCGCAGCAACGCCGACTGGAACATGAGGTTGGAGGCGACGCCACGGATCACGAACGCGTTGAGCGCATTCTGCATCCGGGTGATCGCCTCGGCGCGCGTGGGGGCGTGCGTGATGAGTTTGGCGATCATCGAGTCGTAGTACATCGAGATTTCGCCGCCTTCGTACACACCGGTGTCCACGCGCACCGCCCCTGGTTCGTCCGGCGGCGGCTGATAGCGCACCAGTCGGCCGATCGACGGCAGGAAACCGCGCAGCGGATCCTCGGCGTTGATCCGGCATTCGATGGCCCAGCCGTTGCGACGGATGTCGTCCTGCCTGAACGCCAGCTTTTCGCCTGCGGCGACGCGGATCATCCATTCGACGAGGTCGAGGCCGGTGATCATTTCCGTGACCGGATGCTCGACCTGCAGCCGCGTGTTCATCTCCAGAAAGTAGAAGCTGCGGTCGCGGCCCACGACGAACTCGACAGTGCCCGCCGATTGATAGTTGACCGCGCGGGCCAGCGCCACCGCCTGTTCGCCCATCGCCCGGCGCGTGGCGTCATCGAGGAACGGCGACGGCGCCTCCTCGATCACCTTCTGGTGCCGGCGCTGGATCGAGCACTCGCGCTCCCACAGGTAGACGAGGTTGCCGTGGGCATCGCCCAGCACCTGGATCTCGATATGCCGCGGCTCCTCGATGTACTTCTCGATGAAGATGCGGTCGTCGCCGAAACTGGCCTTGGCTTCAGCGCGGCACGCCTCGAAACCCTCGCGGGCCTCCTTGTCGTTGGCCGCCACGCGCAGGCCCTTGCCGCCGCCCCCCGCGGACGCCTTGATCATCACCGGGTAGCCGACGTCCTTCGCAATCCGTACGGCGTCGGTGGCGTTGGCAATCACGTCGGTGTAGCCGGGAATGGTATTGACCTTCGCTGCGGCGGCCAGCTTCTTCGATGCGATCTTGTCGCCCATCGATGCAATGGACGGCGCCTTCGGGCCGATGAACACGATTCCGGCCGCCTCGACTTCGCGGGCGAACGCTTCGTTCTCGGACAGGAAGCCGTAGCCGGGATGCACCGCCTGCGCGCCGGTGGCCCGGCAAGCCTCGATGATGAGGTCGCCCCGCAGATACGAGTCGCGCGATGGCGCGGGCCCGAGGTACACCGCCTCGTCCGCGAGCCCGACGTGGCGCGCGTCGCGGTCGGCGTCGGAATACAGGGC
>JBKJSU010000572.1:0-3375 GCA_046594415.1 Casimicrobiaceae bacterium
CGGTGTTGTCGGCGCCGGCGTAGAGCGCGGCGCCGGTCGGGTCGCGATTCAAGTCGACGACGTAGCGCGAGTGCGTGGCGCACAGCAGCGTGATCCCGGCCTCGCGCGCGAAATCGATGAGGCGATGCACGTGCCAATCCGTATCCGGGACAGCCAGCGCAGCCTGGGTGAGCCGCGGGCGCAGCACCTCCGGCAGTGCGGTGCCCGCGTGCGGCACATCGATCAGCAGCGGGCTGTCGCCACGATGGAGTTCCCATAGCGGCATCATGTCCTCCAGCGCGCCACGCGGCCGGCGCAGATCACGCCGACGCAGGGATTGCCGCCGAGGCGATAGGCAAGTTCGGCGGGCGCGGCGATGTCCCAGCAGGCGAGATCGGCCCGGGTGCCCGGCGTGATCGTCCCGCGGTCGGCCAGGCCCAACGCGCGCGCCGCGTGCGTTGTGGCGCCCGCCAGCGCTTCCTCCGGCATCAACCGGAACAGCGTGCACGCCATGTTGAGCATCAGCAGCAGCGACGTCGTGGGCGACGTGCCGGGGTTGCAGTCGGTGGACACGGCCATGGGCACCCGGTGCGCGCGCAGCGCGTCGATGGGCGGCCGCCGGGTCTCGCGCAGCGTGTAGTACGCGCCGGGCAGCAGCACAGCCACCGTTCGCGCCGCGGCCATGGCCGCCACGCCCGCTTCACTGGTGTATTCGAGGTGATCGGCCGACAGCGCGCCGGCGGCGGCCGCCTGCGCGCCGCCACCCATGTCCGACAGCTGATCCGCATGCAGCTTGACCCGCACCCCATGCGCCCGGGCCGCGTCGAATACGCGCTGCGTCTGCGCCGGCGTGAAGCCGATCGTTTCGCAATAGGCATCGACCGCGTCGGCGAGGCCCGCCTCCACCGCCGCGGGAATCATCTGCGTGCACACCATGTCGATGTACGCGTCCGCGCGCTCCGCGAACTCCGGCGGCAGCGCATGCGCGGCGAGCAGCGTCGTGCGCACGTCCACGCCCGCATCGCGTGCAATCTGCCGCGCCACGCGCAGTTGTTTCAACTCGGTTGCGGTATCGAGGCCGTAGCCCGACTTCACCTCGACGGTGGTCACGCCTTCGCCGGCCAGAGCCTGCATGCGCGGCAGGCTCTGCGCGGCCAGGTCGGCGGCGGTGGCGGCGCGGGTGGCGCGCACCGTGGCCGCGATGCCGCCGCCTTCGCGGGCAATCTGCGCATACGCCACGCCCAGGCGGCGGCGCTCGTACTCGTCCACGCGATTGCCGGCGTACACGAGGTGCGTATGGCAGTCGATGAGCCCCGGCGTCACCCATGCACCGCCGCCTTCCAACTCCGCTGCCGCCGTCAATCCCTGCGGTAGCGCGGCGCGCGGACCGGCGTAGACGATCACGCCGTCGAGCATCGCGATCGCGGCATCGTGGACCACCCCGTAGGGCGCACCGCCGGTGCGCATCGTGGCGGCATGCACATCCACCAGCAGCAGGTCGCAGCGCAGGTCTCTCATGGCATGGCGCTGAGACGCGCCATCGCGGCACGGTAGCGCGCGAACACGGCATCCTCGTCGCGATGCCTGCCGTCCTTCACCACGACGTCGCCTGCGACCAGCACGTCGCGCACCGGCGTCACCGCGGGGCCGAAGATCGCCGCATCGAGCAGGTTGTCGCAGTGCTGCTCGGCCAGCGCCGGATCCATCGTATCGAGCACGACAAGATCGGCGCGCCGGCCGGGCGCGATGGCGCCGGTGGGCCGTCCGACCGCCTGCGCGCCGCCCGCGGCGGCGCGCGTCCACAACGATGCGCCGATCGTCATCGGTCCCGGTTGCGCCAGCACGTTGCGGTGGCGCGTGCGCAGCCGCTGCGACCACTCGAACTGTCGCAATTCGGCAAACGGCGAAATGATCGTGTTGGAGTCGCTGCCGACGCCGAAATTGCCGCCAGCGCCCAGGAAGGCGCTGCCCGGAAACGTGCCGTCGCCCAGGTCCGCTTCGGTGGTGAGCGCCAACCCGGCCACGGCGCCGCTCCCCGCCAGTTCGGACGTCTCGCGCTCGGTCATGTGCGTGGCGTGCACCACGCACCACTTCGTGTCGAGATGCGCCTTCGACAGCAGCCATTCGACGGGCCGCATGCCGCTCCACGCAAAGCATTCGTCCACTTCGCGCGTCTGCTCGGCGGCGTGGATGTGCACCGGCGCACCGTGTGCCGCCATGGCCACGACGTCGGCCAATTCCGAAGGCGTAACCGCGCGCAGGCTGTGCGGCGCCACGCCGAGTACATACCCGTGTTCGGCACCGCCCGACTGCAGGCGCTCGACCAGATGCGAGAACGTGAAGACGGTGTGCACGAAGCGACGCTGGCCGGCGGTGGCAGCGCTGCCGCCGAAACCCGCATGCGCATAGAACACCGGCAGCAACGTGAGCGCAATACCGGCGGTGCGCGCCGCGGCCACCACGCGCCATGCGAGTTCGGCCGGGTCGGCATAGGGCCGCCCCGCCGGATCGTGGTGCACGTAGTGGAACTCGGCAACCGCGCCGTAGCCCGCCTTGACCATCTCGACATAGGCCTGCGCGGCGATGGCCTCGAACGCATCGCCGTCGACACGATCGAGGAAGGCGTACATCGCCTGCCGCCACGTCCAGAAACTGTCGTCATGGCCCGGCGCGACGTGTCCGGTGCGCCCCGCCAGCGCGCGCTGGAACGCATGGGAGTGCAGGTTCGGCATAGCGGGCACGACGGCGCCGTCGAGGCGCAGGCCCGCGGCCTCGGTGCCGGACTCGACGCCGACGATCATGCCGCCGCTGTCGACGTCGATGGCGACGTCGTGCGCCCACCCTTCGGGCAGCAGCGCATGCGGCGTCCAAAGGCGCGTCACGAGACACTCCGCGTCATCGTTGCCACCAGCGCGACCGCTTCTGCGGTCAACGGCCGCACCTGCGCGCCTTGCCGCGCGCCGCCGGCTTCCCGCACGGTCCTCCAGGTGCAATCGGTTTCCACGCGCTGCGCCGGACCCGCGCCGGTGGCGCATTCGACGGCGCCCGCGGCGACGTAGCAGAGGACGGTGTCGGCAGGCGGCAGCGTGACGGCCGTTCCGCGCACGACGACAAGGTCGCCCCGCATCACCCCACGGCGCACCATCAGGTTGAAGTCGCGCGTGGGGCCGGCGGTGAGCGTGCAGGTCACCGCCATTTCACCGGGAAAGCGCACGGGTTCGTACGCGACGTCCATGTCGGCGTGCCAGTCTGCACTGGCCAGGCGCATGCCGGCACCGTCGAGCAACACAATGGTGCGGTCGACGCCCGGAAAATGCGAAAACGGGCCGCTCACCCGCACCAGCGCGATGCTGGCGCGCCAGTCGAAGGCAGCGAGGCCGACGTCGGCCGGTTCGG
>JBKJSU010000074.1:0-3951 GCA_046594415.1 Casimicrobiaceae bacterium
CGATCCGGTCAGGTCGGCCGAGCCGCCGATCATTTCGGGCAGCAGCTTGGCAAAGCCTTCGATGGCCTGCTGCGACGCCTTGCGCGTGGCGATGGTCTCGCCCTTGGCGGATTGCGCCGCGACGAACGCAGCGGCCGCCGCGTTGAAGCCCGCTGGCAGGTCGCCGGCCATGCGGCGCAGGAATTCGGTCGCCGGCGCCGGAAACGTCGCGCGATAGGACGCGAAGCGCCTGTCCCAATCCTGTTCCAGCAGCGCGCCGCATTCGCGCGCGTTCCAGCCGGCGTACACCTCGGCGGGAATTTCGAACGGCGGATGTGTCCAGCCGATGGCGGCACGCGTGGCGGCCACTTCCTTCTCGCCCAGCGCCGCACCGTGCACACTGTCCGTGCCCTGCTTGTTGGGCGAGCCCTTGCCGATGATCGTCTTGCAGCACAGGAGCGACGGGCGATCGGTGACCGCGTTGGCGGCGGCGATGGCCGCATCCACCGCAGCGACATCGTGGCCGTTGATGCCGGCGATCACGTGCCAGCCGTACGCGGCGAAGCGCTTGGGCGTGTCGTCGGTGAACCAGCCTTCGACGTGGCCGTCGATGGAAATGCCGTTGTCGTCGTAGAGCGCGACGAGTTTGCCCAAGCCCAGCGTGCCTGCAAGCGAACACGCCTCGTGCGATATGCCTTCCATCAGGCAGCCGTCACCCAGGAACACATAGGTGCGATGATCGACGATCACATGGCCATCACGATTGAACGCCGCCGCCAGCAGCTTTTCCGCCAACGCCATGCCCACCGCGTTGGCAAGGCCCTGCCCGAGCGGACCCGTGGTGGTCTCGACCCCCGGCGTGACGCCGACCTCCGGATGGCCGGGTGTGCGCGAATGCAGTTGCCGGAACGCGCGCAGCTCGGCCATCGGCAGGTCGTAGCCCGACAGGTGCAGCAGCGCGTATTGCAGCATCGACCCGTGGCCGTTGGATAGCACGAAGCGATCGCGATCGGCCCAATGCGGATTGGCGGGGTTGTGGCGCAGGTGCCGCGTCCACAGTGCCACCGCAATTTCCGCCATGCCCATCGGCATGCCCGGGTGTCCGGATTTGGCGGCTTCCACCGCATCCATCGCCAATGCGCGAATTGCGTTGGCAAGATCGTGATCGGAAGCGCGCGCTGCAGCGGTGGTGACGGTCATTGTGAAGTGTCGTCAAACGTAAAGGAAACGAGGGCGCGCAACGCATGCGTTGCCGCGGATGACATGCGGGACAGCCGCAAATTATCGCTTCTGCAGGGTCAATGTGCAATAATTACATGTTTGGTGACCAACGCTTTCCGTCCGGCGCGCTGGGTCAAGTCGACATCGAGGGGACGTCGCATGGACGGCATCCATCTGTTGGGCGAGTGGTACGGCTGCCCCGCTGACACGCCCGAATTCACCCAGGCAGGCCCATTGCGCGAACTGTGTGTCGGCGCGGCGCTGGCAGCAGGCCTCACCGTGGTCGGCGAGCGTTTCCACCAGTTCGAGCCGCAGGGCGTCACCGGCATGGTGTTGCTGGCCGAGTCGCATATCGCGATCCACACCTGGCCCGAGGCGGGATTTGTCACCGTCGACGTCTATGTGTGCAATCTCCTTGCCGACAACACCGCCAAGGCCGAGCATGTTTTCTACGCGCTGGAGCGCGCCCTGAAGCCCACGGAAACACACTTTGCGTCGATTCGTCGCGGAGGCACTCGTGCCTGACAAGCCGAGTGGAGGCACGCCGCCCGGCGCGGCGGACATGCCGTCCGGGATGCTGACCGAGTACCTGACCGACGACTGGGCGTTCTGCGTCCGGTCCACGCGCGAATTCGAGCGCTTCCGCTCGCCGTTCCAGACGGTCGACGTGCACGACACCGTCACCTTTGGCAAGCTGTTCCGGCTCGATGGTCATTTCATGACCTCCGCGCGCGATGAATTTTTCTATCACGAGAACCTGGTCCATCCTGCCGCAGTAACGCATCCGCAGCCCACCAGCGCGCTGGTGATTGGCGGTGGCGACGGCGGCTCGGCCGAAGAGTTGCTGAAGCATTTGTCGATCCAGGCCGTCACGCTGGTCGAGATCGACATGGCCGTCGTCGACATCGCGCGTAAATACCTGGCCAGCGTACATCGCGGCGCGTTCGACGACCCGCGGCTCATGCTGCGCATCGAGGACGGCTTTGCCTTCGTGCGCAACGCCACCGAGCACTACGATCTCATCGTGCTCGACCTGACCGACGCCGGCGGCCCGTCGGCGGAGCTCTACACGCCGGACTTCTACCGTGCCTGCGCGGCGCGCCTCACGCCCACCGGTGCGCTGACATTGCACGTCGCCAGCCCGATTGCGCATCCGGAGCGCATTCGCGCCACCATCGCGCAGTTGCGCAGCGCGTTTCCGGTGGTCACGCCCTATCTCACCTCCATTCCGCTCTATGGCGGGCTGTGGATGATGGCCTGTTGCTCGCACACGCTCGATCCGCGCCAGCTCACCACGCTGCAGGTGGATCGGCGCATCGCCCAGCGGGGGCTGCAGGACCTGCAGTACTACAACGGCGACACGCACCGGGCCGCCATGGCGCTGCCCAATTTCGTCCGGGCGCTTGTCGCTTAAACGAGGTCACGCTTCCCCCACGCCTGTAGGCGAGACTTCAGTCTCGCAGGGACGATGTGACGCCGAACCCGCGAGGCTGAAGCCTCTCCTACAGGTCGCCGCAGGTCGCAGCGCGTCCATCGGGGGTTCCCCGGTGCACTTGAACCGCCACCGCCTACCCCCATATTCGCTAACAAGAAGGGCCGCTTTTGCGTGCCCGCGCCGCCACGGTAGCCACGCCACCATGCCCACGCTCTACGCAACGATGTCCGACGCCGACTATGTCGTGATCGACGGCGAGCTGTTCGCCACCGACTATTTGCGGGTGCCGGACGAATTCACCACGGCCGACGATGTCGTGGTCGAGGCGCGCCAGGGCGATCGCGAGATCGACATGACGCGTGCCGAGATCGAAGGCGCCGAAGACATCGGCGAGGGCTTGTTTCGCCTGCGCAGCGGCTCACTTGTCCGCTTCCTGTCGACGGCGGTCGTACACTGACCACGCGGGCGCTATGATGGCGCCCTCATGTCGCACCGTCCCCGCAAGTCGTCCACCTGCGTCACGCTGGTCCTGATCGGCGCCGCCGCCGTATCCGGCTGCAGCGATCCGCCGGCGACCGCGCGCAAGGCCGCCTACGCCTCGAAGCAGGAGTGCCTGGCCGACTGGGGCGACGAAAAGGAATGCGCCGAGCAACAGGCGGCTCCGCGCAGCGGCAGTTCCGGCTCGCACCTCTATTGGGGGCCTTCGAGCCGCAGCCCTAGCCGCAGTTCCGGCAGCGGCAGCAGTTCGAGCCGCAGCAGTTCCTCCAGTGGCAGCCACAGCATCTCGCACGGCGGGTTCGGCTCGCACGGATCGTCCGCATCATGATCCGCGAGATGGTCACGCCGCGCGCCAACTGGCGCGAAGACTGCGAGGAAGCAGGCTTCGCGTATCACTCGATTGACGGTGTGTACTGGGACGAGTCCCGCTGCTACCGCTTCACGGCCGACGAGATCGACACGTTGGAAGCGGCCACCGCGGAACTGCACGCGCGCTGCCTCGACGCGGCGGAGCACATCGTCACGCACAATCGCTTCGACGCGCTGGCCATTCCCAAGGCCTGGCACGAACGCGTGGCCAAGTCGTGGCGCACGAAGGATCTCTCGCTGCTGGGGCGCTTCGACCTCGCCTACGACGGCAGTGGCCCGCCGAAGATGCTCGAGTACAACGCCGACACCCCCACCGCGTTGCTGGAAGCTTCCGTCGCGCAGTGGCGCTGGATGGAGCAGAAGATCCGGCCGCAAACGCCCGCCGCCGACCAGTTCAATTCGCTGCACGAGAAGCTGATCCAGAGCTGGCGCGCGTTTGCCGTGACGTG
>JBKJSU010000196.1:0-5086 GCA_046594415.1 Casimicrobiaceae bacterium
GGCGGACCCGCGGTTCAAGGCCGGCGTGGCGCTTGCGCCCACGGCGCCCGGTTCCCCGGTCGGCTGGCCGGAGCGCTTCGGGGGCATCCGCATGCCCATCCTTTCGATCACCGGAACCGACGACGGCGACCCGTTCGGCAAGGGCTCGCCGGCATTGCGCACCGAACCCTGGCGACACATGCCGCCGCCCCACCAGTATCCGCTGGTGCTGGACGGCGCGGATCACCACGTCTTCGGCGGCGGCGATGTTCCTCGCCGGCGCGGGTCCGGCAATGACGCGGACATTCAGCGCCGGACGAAAGCGGCGTCGCTGCGCTTCTGGCAGGCGTGGCTCGAAGGTGATGCGCAGGCGCAGGCTTGGCTGGCCGACGCGGGTACGCGTGGCGAGTTTGCCGGCCACGGAACCTGGTCGGCCAAGTAGGCGGCCGCCCGCGCTACTTCGCCGCGCCCAACGCCTTCGCCCGCACCAGCGTCAGTTCCCGCGCGTCACGATCGGGCGGCGGCTCGAGCCAACCTGTGAGGTTGCGGAAGGCGAGATCGGCCAGTGCGGCGATCCACGCGGGGTGCTCGTTGAGGCACGGAATGGCGTGAAACTCGCCACCCCCGGCCTGCACGAACGTGGCCTTGCCCTCCATCGCGATCTCCTCGAGCGTTTCGAGGCAGTCCGCCACGAAGCCCGGGCAGAACACGTCGACGCGCGCGGTCTTCGCCTCGCCCAGCGCCTGCAGCACCTCGACCGTGTAGGGTTTCAGCCACGGCGCCTTGCCGAAGCGCGACTGGAAGGTCAGGGTCCACTGGTCGGGGGCCAAGCCCAGCTCGCGCGCCAGCAGCCGGCCGGTGACATGACAGAGACAATGGTAGGGGTCGCCCCGATCGAGCGTGCGCCGAGGCACGCCGTGGAACGACAGCACGAGGTGCGCCGGACGTCCATTGCGCTGCCAGTAGTCGTTGACCGTTTGCGCCAGCGCCTTGATGTAGCCGGGATCGTCGTGGAACGTGTCGACGAAACGCAGGGCGGGCACGCGCCGCGCGTGCATCAGGTGCGCGGCCACGGCGTCAAAGGCCGCGCCCGTGGCGCTGGCCGAATACTGCGGATATTGCGGCAGCACCAGGATTTTTTCGCAGTGGGCGGCGCGCAGCTTGTCGATGGCGCTGCCCACGCTGGGATTGCCGTAGCACATGCCGATTTCCACCGGGCACAGGTCAGCCGGCAGTCCGGCCGCCTTCACGCGCTGCCCGAGATAGCCCAGCAGCAGCGTGCGCTGGCGGTTGCTGTGGACGAAGAGCGGCGAGCCGTCCTTCGTCCAGATCGACGCATATTTGCGCGCGGACTTCGCCGGCCGCACCAGCAGGATCACGCCGTACAGAATGGGTGCCCACAGCCACTTCGGAATCTCGATCACCCGCGGGTCAGACAGGAACTGCGCGAGATAGCGCCGCACCGCCGACGGCGTAGCAGCGTCGGGCGTGCCGAGGTTGACAAGAAGCACGCCCACCTTGGGCGTGCGGTCATGCGCAAAGGGAGGTTCGGGGGCGTGTGCCATGTCAGGCCAGGTTGAAGGTGACCAAGACCGCGGTGGTGACGGAAAGAGACGCCGGCGTTGCGCTCATCCGGAGCGCCGCGCGCGCCAGTTGTCGAAATTGCGCCGCGCTTCGCTGCGAATCGCGTTGCGCACCATCGGGGTCCAGCCGAGCAGCGCGCCCTTCACGCCCAGCGCCATGCGGCTCCACCGCCAGAGATCGAAGGTGTCGCGCTGCGTACCGATGAGGCCGTCGCGGAACGTGAACGCCGAGTCGATACGGTTGTGCACCGGGCGCCCGGTGACCGAGAACGTGTAGTGCGGCTCCCAATGGGCGGACCCTGTCGCGGCGTTGGCCGTGATGTCGCGCCACTCGATCTTCATGTCGCGGCCGCGCTCGCAGAACATCGTCCACATGGCGCGGACCTCCGCTCCGCGCAGGTCGAACACCGGATCGGCAAAGTGCGCGTCGGGCGCGTAGCACGCGATCATCGTGGCGGCATCCTTCGCCGCGAACGCGCCGTAGAAACGTTGCAGCAGCTGCGCATTCGGGTGCAGGGGAACGCTATTCGTCATGCGTTTGCGCCGACATGGCGTTGGACAGGAGCTTGGCGGTCACGTCGACGATCGGGATCACCCGCTCGTAGGCCATGCGCGTGGGACCGATCACGCCCAGTGTGCCGATGATCTTGCCGTTCTGCTCGTAGGGCGCGGTGACCACGGAAAGATCGTCGAGCGGATTCAAGCCCGACTCCTCGCCGATGTAGATCTGCACGCCCTGCGCCCGTTGCGACAGGTCGAGGAGATGCAGGATCGACGTCTTCTGCTCGAACATGTCGAAGAGCCGCCGCAGCCGCTCCATGTTCGACGAGATGTCCTCGGCCTGCAGCAGGTTGCGCTCGCCGGTGACGACGAGCGATTCGCCTTCCGCCAGCGCACCCTCGCCCGCATCCACCGCCGCCGTCATCAGGCCCGCGATGTCCTCGTGCAGCGCGCGCAGCTCGTCGGCGATGCGGGCGCGGATCGTGGCCAGCGGTTGACCCGCGAAGTTCTGGTTGAAGAATTGGCTGGCCTCGGTCAACTGTCCCTGCGAATACGAGCGATCGGTGTGCAGCACGCGGTTCTGCACGTCGCCCTCGGCGGTGACCAGGATCAGCAGCACGCGCCGCTCGGCCAGCCGCAGGAACTCGATATGGCGAAACGCCGCCTCGCGCCGTTTGGGCGTCATCACCACGCCGGCAAACTGGGTCAGCTGCGACAGCAATCCCGCCGCGGTGCTGACGAGTTGCTGCGGCCGGTCGGCCACCAGTTCACCCTCGAGCCGCTGGATTTCGGCATTGCCCAACGGCTTGACGACCATCAGGCTGTCGACGAAAAAACGGTAGCCCTTGGCGGTGGGAATGCGTCCGGCGGACGTATGCGGGCTGGCGATGAAGCCCAGGTCCTCGAGGTCGGCCATCACGTTGCGGATGGTGGCCGGCGACAGGTCGAGCCCCGAGTGGCGCGAAAGCGAACGCGATCCCATCGGCTGGCCATCGCCGATGTAACGTTCGATCAGGGTCTTCAGAAGGTGCTGCGCCCGGGGTTCCAGCATGACTTGATTCTACGCTGGCCCCATTGCCCTTGCGACCGCACAGCGCCCGGCCGCTCGGCCCTCCGTCGAAGGGCCGAAGGGGCCGCGCGCATTTCCTATGGTTTAATCGCGCCCATGCCGGATCACGCAACGAACGTACCCTTCAAGCGCGTGGCGCTCGTCGGGCGCCAGGCCAGCCCCGCGATCGCGCAGCCGCTGGCGCGCCTCGCCGCGTTCCTGGCGGCGCGCGGGCTCGAAGTCATCGTCGAAGCGGAAACCGCCCATTACGCGCCGGTCCCCGGCTTCGCCACAGCACCGGCTGCCGCGCTGCCCCACGGCGTGGATCTTGCCGTGGTCGTGGGTGGTGACGGCACGATGCTGGCCATCGCGCGGCGGATGGCGCCCCATGCCGTGCCGCTGATTGGCATCAATCAGGGTCGCCTCGGTTTCCTCACCGACATTCCGCTCGCCACGATGGAGCCGGTGCTGGCCGCCATGCTCGATGGCCGCTACGTGGAAGAGCGCCGCACACTCCTCGCCACGGTGGTGGAATGCCAGGACGGCGCACGCCACGAGTTCCTGGCGCTGAACGACGTGGTGGTCAACCGCGGCGCACTGGGCGGCATGATCGATTGTGCCGTGGCCATCGACGGGCGCTTTGCGTACGCGCTGCGCGCCGACGGCATCATCGTGGCCACGCCCACCGGCTCCACCGCCTACGCGCTGTCGGCGGGCGGCCCGATCCTGTCGCCGCAGCTTTCGTCGTTCGTCCTCGTGCCGGTGGCGCCGCATGCGCTTACCCACCGGCCCATCGCCATCGCCGACGATGCGGACATCACCATCACCGTCACCCGCGGCCGCGATGCCAGCGTGCATTGCGACGGCCAGGCACACCTCGCGCTGGCTGAAGGCGACCGCGTGGCGTTGCGGCGCGCGCCGTTCACCGCGCGGTTCCTGCACCCCGAGGGCCACGACTATTTTGCGACGCTGCGCGAAAAGCTCCACTGGAGCGAAACACCCGAGCGCCTGACGGCGGGACGCTCCGACTCGCCGCCCCTCTAGCCGCGCACCGCCACCGCCCCCCACCATGCTGCGTTCGCTGGCGATCCGCAACTTTGTCGTTGTCGACGCGCTCGACGTCGAGTTCGACGCGGGCTTCACGGTGCTCACCGGCGAAACGGGCGCGGGCAAGTCCATCCTGCTCGACGCGTTGGGACTGCTGCTGGGCGACCGCTTCCTGCCGGGCCAGCTGCGCCCCGGCGCGGAGCGCGCGGAGCTGGCGGCCGAGTTCGATATCGGCGACACGCCGGCCGTTGGTGCGTGGCTCGCCGAAAACGATCTCGTTGCCGACGGCGATACGGTGCTGCTGCGGCGCGTGCTCGACGCGCAGGGCAAGAGCCGCGCGTGGATCAATGCGCGCCCCGCCACCGTCGCCCAGATGAAGGCTCTGGGCGAGCACCTCGTCGACATTCACGGCCAGCACGCGCACCAGTCGCTGGGCTCGCCAGAGGCTCAGCGCAACCTGGTCGACGCCTATGGCGGCTTCACCACGCTGGCGCAGGAAGTGGCGGAGCGCTGGCGCGCATGGCGCGCGGCCAACGAGCGCCGCGACGCCGCCGCGCAGGGTGCGGCGGCCCATCTCGCGCAGCGCGACGCGCTCGCGAGCCGGCAGCGCGAGCTTGCCGCGATGGGGATGGCGCCGGGGGAATGGGCGCAGCTTGCCGCCGCGCAATCGCGGCTGGCCAATGCGGCGACACTGCTCGCGGTCGCCGCCGACGGCATGGCCACGCTGGTCGACGGCGACGATGCGATGAACCCACGACTCGCGCAGCTGGTGCACCGGATGGAAGTTGCAGCCGCGCACGATCCGGCGCTCGCCGAGGTCGTGGCGCTGCTCACGCCCGCCCAAATCCAGATCGACGAAGCGGCGCGCGCGTTACGCGATTACCAACGCCGCCTCGACCTCGACCCGGACGAACACAAGCGGGTGGAG
>JBKJSU010000295.1:0-5643 GCA_046594415.1 Casimicrobiaceae bacterium
GGTCATGCCGAGCGCGGCAACGACTGCCAGCACGCCCGTGAGCGTGCGGCGAAGAATCGTGTACATGAAGCGCCTCCTCGAGTTGGGTGCTGCAAACAGCGGCGCATTCTCAGCCCACAAGGCCGGCGCGCCTGTTGTCTAGTTTATAGCCCCAGCCACGCTATCGCAGCATTTTCGACCTGCGGGTTGGTGGCGACGAAGCCCTTGTAACCCACGGCGTCCAGCACGTCCTTGCCGCCCTTGGCATCCTTGAGGCCGACCAGTGCGTCGCGGATGCGCTGTTGCTCGTCCGCGGGCATCTTGGTCGATACGATGAACTGCTTGATCGGCACCGGCTTGGAGCGCACCAGCACCTTGCCGCCCTTGTCGGTCCAGCCCTTCACCACCGAACCGGCCGCGGTGGCGGCCACCTGCGCGAAGCCGTTGTCGAGATAGAACGGGACGGCGTCCTGATAGCGGGTGGTGATGACCTTCACGGTGGCAGGCGGGACGTCGCGCTCCGCCGACCACTTGATCTTGTCGGTCGCGAACATCGCGCGGACCATCACCGCGGTGATCGAGTCCGGATCGGGGGTGACCAGCGTGTGCCCCCTCAATTCGTCCAGCGTCTTCCACGTCGTGTCGGCCGGCACCAGCATCGAGACCGTGTACTCGGTAAAGCCCGTCGTCCACGCCACGGACTTGTATCGGCCCGCCTTGATTTCCGCCATCGACACGTGCGCCGGATGAATGAAGGCCACGTCGTATTCGTGCGCGAGCAAGCCGGCACGCACGTCGTTGTACGAGGGCACCAGCACGGTACGCACGCGCTTGCCGGTGGCCTTGGCAATCACGTCGGCGATCGGCGTGAACTTGTCCCGGATTTCCTTGGGCGTGGCCTGGTAGGTGACACCCTCGGTGACCGCGAACACGAGGTCGTTGCCCTGGCCGTACGCCGTAGTGGCGAGGATCGCGCTCGCCGCCAATGCCGCTACAAGACGTGCTCTCATTACCGCCGCTCCCTCATCGAGTCGGGCCGGCCCGGGAATGTCGGGCACCCGTCATTCGATTGCCCGGTGCCCCGCGCCCTGGTGTCGCGCTGGCGAGTGCCGGAGATTGTTGTTGAATACAATCAATACCACAGACGCGAGTATGGCGCAGGTCGGCGTTGATCGCCACGCCGTTCCTCCGCTGGTTGCCTGACGGCGGCGAGCGCAAGGTGCGATACCATCGCCGCTCCACTTCCGGCCCGGCCATGACGCAACGCACCGACTCCTCCTCCGCCGCGGCCAAGCCGCCCGCAACGCCTTTGCCCGTCACGCGCCTCCTTGCGCTCTATCGCACGATGGCGCGCATTCGCGCCTTCGAAAATGCGGCCGAGATCGCCAGCCAGGGCGGTGTGGCGGCATGGGGACTGTCCACTACAGCCAAGCCGGCGCTGGTCCGCGGTCCGCTGCATCTGTCGACAGGACAGGAGGCTGTGGCCACCGGGGTGTGCGCCAACCTCACGCGCGACGACCTGCTGACGTCGACGCACCGCGGCCACGGGCATACGCTGGCCAAGGGGGCGGACGTCAAGCGGATGATGGCCGAGCTCTTCGGCCGCGCCACCGGCACCAACAAGGGCAAGGGCGGCTCGATGCACATCGCCGATTTCAGCGTCGGCATGCTGGGCGCCAATGGCGTGGTTGCGGCCGGCATGCCGATTGCCGTGGGCGCCGCGCATGCGCTGAAGGTTCGGGGCAAGCCGGAAATTGTTGCGTGTTTCTTCGGCGATGGCGCGGTCAATCGCGGTCCGTTCCTCGAGGCGCTCAATTGGGCCGTCGTCTATCAATTGCCGGTGCTCTTCGTCTGCGAGGACAACCGGATATCCGCCACCACGCCCACGGGGCCGATGACCGGCGGCGCCGGCGCGAGCGCGCGCGCCGAAAGCCTGGGCGTGCCCGCCATCAAGGTCGACGGCAACGATGTCGAGGCGGTCGATGCCGCAGCGGCGCGATTGGTGGCGGAAGTGAGAAGCGGCACGGGTCCGCGCTTTCTGCACGCGGTCACCTATCGCTTCAAGGGTCACGTGTCGGTGGACCCCGGCTCGTATCGCGACCAGGCCGAGGTGGTGGCCGCGCTGGCCTTCGATCCGTTGTCGATTGCGCGGCATGCACTCACCGGCCGCGGTGTCGCCGTTGCGGATATCGACGCGCTGGACGCGACCGCCAACGCCGAAATCGACATCGCCCTGGCGGAGGCCGAAGCCGCGCCGTGGCCCGAGCCTGCGGCGGCGTACACGGATATCCAGAACACCGGGGCGGGCCAATGGCGCTGATGAACTATTCGCAGGCCGCGGCGGCCGCGTTGAGCGAGGCGATGACGGCCGACCCCAACGTGGTGGCGCTGGGCGAGGATCTCGGCCGCGGCGGCATCTTCGCGCAGTACAAGGGACTGCAGCAGCAATTCGGCGCCGATCGCGTGATCGACACGCCGATCTCGGAAGCCACGATCATGGGCGCCGCGGTGGGCATGGCGCTGGCGGGCTTGCGGCCCGTGGTGGAAATGCGCGTGGTCGACTTCGCGCTGTGCGCGATGGACGAGCTCGTCAACCAGGCCGCCAAGAACCGTTTCATGTTTGGCGGGCAGGGTCGCGTGCCGCTGGTGGTGCGGATGCCGATCGGGCTGTGGACCGCGTCGGCAGCGCAGCACTCGCAGTCGCTCGAGGCGTGGTTCACGCACATTCCCGGACTGGTGGTGGTGGCCCCCGCCGCGCCGGACGATAACTATGGTTTGCTGGCCAGCGCGCTGGCGTCGGGCGACCCGGTCGTCTATATGGAACACAAGGAACTCTGGCCCGTGCAGGGCGAGGTCGTGCCGGGCACCATCGTGCCGCTGGGCGTGGCACGGCGCCTGCACGACGGCGGCGACATCACGATCGTGACGTGGTCGAAGGCGGTGCCCACCTGCGTTGCAGCGGCCACCGAGCTTGCCGCCGCGGGCATCGCCGCCGACGTGCTCGATCTGCGTACGCTGTGGCCGTGGGATCGCGCAATGGTGCTCGAATCGGCGGCGCGCACCGGCCATCTGCTGGTGGTGCACGAAGCCGTGCAGGTGGGCGGCTTCGGCGCGGAGATCGCAGCGGCGGCAGCCGAAGCGACCGGGTGCCGCATTCGCCGCCTCGGCGCGCCGCGCATCCCGTCGGGTTATTCGAAGCCGCTGGAAGACGAGTCGCGGGTCAGCGTGGCCGGCGTGGTCGCCGCCGCCACGCTGCTGCTGCGGCGATAGCCCTTCGCGCGGGCATTGGCTACACTCGTGCGCTGACAGGAATCCCATGAAGCCAAGAACCGCCATCGTTACAGGCGCCGCCAGCGGCATCGGCGCCGCCACCGTCACTGAACTCGCCGCACGCGGGTATCGCGTCGCCTGCGTCGACCGCAATGGTCCCGGCGTGCGGGCAGTGGCGGCGGCGGCCGGCGCGCAGCATCTCGCGATTGAGCTCGACGTCACCGACGAAGTGCTGCTCGTGGCGGCTTTCGCGGACGCGGCCAAGGCGTTGGACGGGCTCGACGCATTGGTCACCAGCGCGGGCGTGGCGGAGATGACGCCGTTCATGGAGCTCGACGCCGCCACGTTCGCCAGCGTCTACAACCACAACGTGATCGGCACCTTCCTGTCCATCCGCGAAGCGGCGAAGCACATGGCGCCTGGCGGACGCATCTGCACCGTCGCCAGTGTCGCGGGCCTGCGCGGGGGCGGCTTGTCCGGCACGGCGGCCTATGCCGCGAGCAAGGGCGCGGTGCTGGCGCTGACCAAAAATGCGGCACGCTCGCTGGCCGAGCGCGGCATCGCGGTCAACACCATCGCGCCGGGCGCGACAATGACGCCGATGATCGCGCATGTGTTCGCCAACGAGGCGCATCGCCAGCGCGTGGAGTCGATGAGCGTGATGAACCGCGCCGCCAAGGCCGAGGAAATTGCGCGCGCGATCGCGTTTCTGATCTCACCCGAAGCTTCATACGTCGATGGCGCCACGCTGGTCGCCGACGGTGGTCTGTGCATGTATTGACGAGGCAATGCAGCCTCGCGCGAAGTCGAATTACACAATAACCAGGAGGAGACACCATCATGACCACCAATCGCCGCAAGTTCGTGCAGGCCGTGGGCGGCACCGCCGCGCTGGCCGCCGCCGGCATCCGGCCCGCGTTGGGCCAGGCCGCCGAGTTCCAGCTGAAATGGGCCAACAATATTCCGGTCACGCATCCGTCCACGATCCGCGCGAAGGAAGCCGCGGAAAAGATCAAGGCCGAGACCAAGGGCCGCGTCGACATCCAGGTGTTCCCCAACAACCAGCTGGGCGGCGACACCGACATGCTGTCGCAGGTACGCTCGGGCGCGATCGACATCTTCCCGCTGTCGGGGCTGATCCTGCAGACGCTGGTGCCGCTCGCCGGCATCAATGGCGTCGCGTTCGCCTTCAAGGATTACAACACCGTGTGGGCCGCGATGGACGGCGACCTCGGCGCATTCATCCGCGCCGCCATCGCCAAGGCCGGCCTCCACACGTTCGACAAGTGCCTCGACAACGGCTACCGCCAGATCACCAGCAGCACCAAGCCGATCGTCACGCCCGCCGATCTGAACGGCTTCAAGATCCGCGTGCCGGTGAGTCCGCTGTGGACCTCGCTGTTCAAGGCCTTCGGCGCGTCGCCCGCGTCCATCAACTTCAGTGAAGTGTATTCGGCGCTGCAGACCAAGGTGGTCGAGGGCCAGGAGAATCCGCTGTCGATCATCCAGATCGCCAAGCTGTACGAAGTGCAGAAATACTGCTCGATGACCGGCCACATGTGGGACGGCCAATGGGTGCTGGCCAACGGCAAGATGTGGGCTTCACTGCCGCCCGATCTGCAGGCCATCGTCGCGAAGAACATCGCCGAGGCCGTCGTCAAGCAGCGCGAGGACATGGCCAAGCTGAATGACACGGTGGAAGCAGACTTGAAGTCCAAGGGCCTCGTCTTCAACAGCCCGGACAAGACGCCGTTCCGCGCCACGCTGACCAAGGCCGGCTTCTACGAGGAGTGGAAGACCAAGTTTGGACCCGACGCCTGGGCCAAGCTCGAGCAATATTCGGGCAAGCTGGCCTGAACGCCAACGAAGCAGTCGACCGCGCAGCCGTCCCGTCGCGATTTCGCGGCGTCGACGCTGCGCTGGGTTGGCTGACTGAAATCCCCGCCGCGCTGCTGGTGGTCGCGGAAATCGTCATCCTGTTCGCGGGCGTGGTGTCGCGCTACGTCTTCAACAAGCCGTTGACGTGGTCGGACGAGCTGGCCTCGCTGCTGTTCCTGTGGCTGGCCATGCTGGGCGCGGTGATCGCGCTGCGGCGCGGCGAGCACATGCGGCTGACCACCTTCGTCAACCTGCTGCGCCCGCAATGGCGCGCGTGGGTCGACACGGTGGCCGCGCTGATCGTGATCGTGTTCGTGCTGCTTATCCTCGGTCCCTCGTGGGAGTACATCAAGGACCAGCATCTCATTACCTCGCCGGCGCTGGAGCTGCACGACTCGGTGCGCGTGTCCGCCATCGGCGTGGGCGCGGTGCTGATGATGCTGATCGCCCTCCTGCGGCTGGCCGAGCGGTCGACCGGGCGCCAGGTGGCCACCGCCGTCGGCGTCGTGGCCATCG
>JBKJSU010000393.1:0-7818 GCA_046594415.1 Casimicrobiaceae bacterium
GCCTGCCGCTGCGCCAGCTACACCGGCACCCGCTGCCGCCGAGCCCGTGCCGCCGCGCGCGGCGACGCAGGCTTCCCTTACTCTCGGCAGGATCAACATAGCCGAAAATTACGCGGAGCTGTCGGGGCTGCCGGAAGATTTGGTGCTACGGACGCAGGGCGAATTCCTGATCGAGGTCGACAAGCTGGTGCGCGTCGTGCGCAATCCAGACGTCGTCTATCCACCGGATGCGCTGAAGGCCAGACGCGAGGGCACGGTGGTGGCCTGGCTGGCGCTCGACCGCGAAGGCGCCGTGATGGAGACCATCATCGTGTCGGGCGAGCCGGAGTTTGCCGCCGCGGTGGAATCCGCGCTGCCCACCGCGCGCTTTCTTCCCGCCGAGAACGGCGGGGAAACCGTGCCCTTCTACTTGATCATGACCTTTGAGTTTCGCTGAGCGCCAATCATGATCCCGTAGACGAGCCACTTCTACCCCATCACCGGCATGTGAAAGCCCGGCGCCGCGCTGCCATCGTCCGGCCAGCGCGTGGTCAACGTCTTGCCCCGCGTGTAGAAACGCACGCCGTCCATGCCGTGCACATTCAGGTCGCCGAACAGCGATGCGCGCCATCCGCCGAAGGAAAAGAACGCCATCGGCACCGGGATGGGCACGTTGACGCCGACCATGCCCACTTCCACATCCTGCTGGAAACGCCGTGCCGCAAAGCCGGAGCGCGTGAAGATGGCCACGCCGTTGGCGTAGGGATTGGCGTTGATCAACGCAATCGCATCGGTGAGCGAAGGAACCCGGGTAATGCCCAGCACCGGGCCGAAGATCTCGTCGCGGTAGATGGACATCGCCGGCGTGACGTGATCGAAGAGCGTGGCGCCGACAAAGAAGCCATTCTCATGACCGGGAACGGCCGGCTTGCGGCCGTCGACGACCAGGCTCGCACCTTCCGCCACGCCGCGGTCGATGCAACCCATAATGCGATCGCGCGCGGCGCCGGTGATCACCGGGCCCATCTCGACCTCCGGATCGGTGCCCGGGCCGACGGTGACGCGCCGCGCGCGCCTGGCGAGGCGCTCGAGCAACGGCTCGGCCGCGTCGCCCACGGCAACGATGGCCGAGATGGCCATGCAGCGCTCGCCGGCCGAGCCATAGCCTGCTCCGATAATCGCCTCGGTGGCAAAGTCGAGGTCGGCATCGGGCAGCACCACCGCATGGTTCTTGGCGCCGCCCAGCGCCTGCACGCGCTTGCCGTGGCGGGCCCCGGTCTCGTAGATGTAGCGCGCGATCGGCGTGGAGCCGACGAACGAAATGGCCTTGACCAGTGGATGCTCCAGCAGCGCGTCGACAGCCGCCTTGTCGCCATGCACGACGTTGAACACGCCGTCGGGCAACCCGGCCTCGGCAAGGAGCTCCGCCATCCGCAACGACAGCGTGGGATCGCGCTCGGAAGGCTTCAGCACGAACGTGTTGCCGCAGGCCAGCGCAACCGGAAACATCCACAGCGGCACCATCGCCGGAAAGTTGAAGGGCGTGATGCCCGCACAGACGCCGAGCGGCTGGCGCAGCGAAAAACTGTCGATCTGGGGCCCCACGTTCTCGCTGAACTCGCCCTTCAACAGATGCGGAATGCCGGTGGCGAATTCGATGACCTCGATCCCGCGCGTGACCTCGCCTTCAGCGTCGGTGAGCGTCTTGCCATGTTCCTGCGTGATGATCTTCGCCAGATCCTTGCGCTGCTCGTTCATCAGCTCGCGAAAACGCATCAGGATGCGCGCGCGGCGCAGCGGCGGCGCGGCGCGCCACATCGGCCATGCGGCAGCGGCCGCCGCCACTGCAGCCTCGACATCGGCCGCGTTGGCCAGCGGCACGTGCCGCACCACCTCGCCCGTGGCGGGATTGGTGACCTCACCGTAGCGTGTGGTCAGTGCTGCCACCGGCTTGCCGCCGATCCACATCGGCAGTCGTTCGAGCGTCGTCAGGTCCATTATCGTGCCTCTTATAGTCGATCCGGAACATCGCGCAGCCGCAATGATGGCGGCTGGCATCGCAAACCCCGACAGCCCGGGGCGGAATCACGAAGCATACCAACCCGCGCGCCGCCTAGCACGACGCGGGGCCGTCCAGTCAGGCGCCGTCGAACTGCAGCATCCGCTGCACATAGCGCGCGACAAGATCGCTTTCGAGATTGACGCGCACGCCGGGGCGTAGGCGATGCAAGGTGGTAACGGCAAGCGTGTGCGGAATGATGTTGACGGTAAAGCGATTGGCGTCGACGACATTGACCGTAAGGCTGACGCCGTCGACGGCGATCGAGCCCTTCGGCGCGATAAAACGCGCGATGGCCCGCGGCGCATCGATTGCCAGCCGCCAGCTGCCATGGGCATCGCCGGCGACGGCCGCGAACCCGATGACCTCGCCCGTGCCGTCGACGTGTCCGGTGAGCAGATGCCCGCCCAGCCGGTCGGACAGCCGCAGCGCCAGCTCGAGGTTGACCTCCGCCGCCTGGTCGAAACCGGTGGTGCAGCGGATCGTTTCGGCCGAAACATCGAATTCGAGCAGCGCGTCGCGCCTCGCCACCACCGTGAGGCAGCAGCCGCTGACGGCGACACTGTCGCCAATGGACACATCGGTGAGGTCGAGCCCCGCGCCGTCGATGACAAGGCGCAGTTCGTCGCCGCGAGGGACCGCACTGTCGATCCGACCCTTGCCCAGGACGATACCGGTAAACATCAGGCCGCCTCTCCCGCGGTGCGTTGCATCCGGATACGCAGGTCGGAACCCACGCGCTGCACGTCATGCCATGCAAACGACTCGGTGGCCACAAGCGACGCCAACGCCAGCGGTCGCTCGAAGGCGCCTCGCGCCGGGTCGCCGATGACCCGCGGGGCCACGTACAGCAACAGCTCGTCGACGAGCCCCGCTTCAAGCAGTGCCCCATTGAGCCGGGCGCCGGCTTCGACGTGCAGCTCGTTGATGCCGCGGGCGCCCAGTGCCTGCACCATGGCCGGCAGGTCGACACGCCCACGCGCATCGGGCAACGCCAGCGTCTCCACCTGCGCCGGCCACGCCATGTTGCGCTCGCCATTGGTGACGATCAGCGCACCCGCGCCTTCCAGGATGCGGGCGGACGCAGGCGTTTGCCCATGGCGGTCGACGATCACGCGCAGAGGCTGGCGCGATGTCACGACATCGCGGACGGTCATGTGCGGATCGTCGTAGAGCACGGTGCCCACGCCGGTGAGGATTGCGCAGGCACGCGCGCGCCAGGCATGGCCATCGGCGCGGGCCGCGGCCCCGGTGATCCACTGGCTCTCGCCACTCGCCAATGCAGTGCGGCCATCGAGACTTGCGGCCACCTTGAGGCGCAACCACGGGCGCCCGCGCGTGACGCGCGACACGAAGCCTGGATTGAGGTCGAGCGCGGCGTCGGCGGCCATGCCGATGTCGACGGCGATGCCCGCGGCGCGCAGCCGCTCGGCGCCGCCGGCCGCGGCCGGATCGGGGTCGGCCATCGCCGCAACCACGCGTGCGATGCCTGCGTCGATGAGGACGTCGACGCACGGTGGCGTGCGGCCGTGGTGATTGCAGGGCTCGAGCGTGACATAGAGCGTGGCGCCGCGCGGATCGTGGCCGCGACGGCGCACGTCCGCGAGCGCGTCGACTTCGGCGTGCGCCGTGCCCGGCGCCCGATGGAATCCTTCACCCAGCACGACGTCGTCACGAACGATCACGCAACCGACGCGCGGATTGGGCGGCGCCGTGAACATGCCCAGCGCAGCGAGCGCCAGCGCGCGGTCCATGTGTGCGCGGGATGCGCCTTCGGTGGCGGGCATGGGCGGCAAACGCGACGTCGTCAGCGCCGGGTCCGCTTGCCCGCGGGCGGCGGCGCCTCGACTTCGCGCAGCGCGTCGCGAAAGTCGGAGACGTCCTGGAACGACCGATATACCGACGCGAAGCGGATGTAGCCCACCTTGTCGAGCTTGTGCAATTCGGCCATCACCATCTCGCCGATCTGCCGGGACGGGATCTCGCGCTCGCCGAGCGACAGCACCTGCTGGCGGATGCGGTCAATGGCGGCGTCGACGTACTCGGTGGGCACCGGGCGTTTGTGCAAGGCGCGCTGAAAGCCGACGCGAATGCGGCTTACGTCGAAATCCGAGCGGTTGCCGTTGGTCTTGACCACCTGCGGCAGCCGCAGCTCGACCGTTTCGTAGGTAGTGAACCGCTTCTGACAACCGAGGCACCGGCGGCGCCGGCGAATCGAGTCGCCGGGCTCGGACACGCGGGAATCGACGACCTGCGTCTCACTGCCGCCGCAGAACGGACATTTCATCGCCGCGCTCCACAGCCTGCGCGCGCTGCGACCACGACCACGATGGGCATGCGGCGCATGGTCACGCCCGACTCAGGCGTAATAGACCGGGAACTTGCGCGTGAGCACCGCCACCTCACCGCGAACCTGCGCCAGCCTGGCCTCGTCCTGGGGTGCATCGAGCACATCGGCGATCAGGTGCGCCAGCACCTCGCTTTCGATCTCGGTGAAGCCACGTGTGGTGATGGCGGGGCTGCCAAGGCGAATGCCGGAGGTGACGAACGGCTTTTCCGGATCATTGGGAATCGAGTTCTTGTTGCAGGTGATGTGGGCGCGGCCGAGCGCGGCTTCGGCATCCTTGCCGGTGATCTTCTTGGCGCGCAGGTCGACCAGGAGCAGATGGCAATCCGTGCCGCCGGAAACGACTCTCAAGCCGCGATCCTGCAGCACGGTGGACATCACGCGCGCATTCTCGATCACGCGCTGCTGGTACACCTTGAAGTCGTGCTGGAGCGCCTCGCCGAAGGCCACGGCTTTGGCCGCGATCACGTGCATCAGCGGGCCGCCCTGCAAGCCGGGGAAGACCGCGGAATTGATCGCCTTCTCATGCTCGGTGCGCATCAGGATGATGCCGCCTCGCGGGCCGCGCAGCGTCTTGTGGGTGGTGCTGGTCGTGTAGTCGGCAATGCCCACCGGCGACGGGTAGAGGCCCGCGGCCACCAGGCCCGCGTAGTGCGCCATGTCGACCAACAGCTGCGCGCCGACGGCGTCCGCGATGGCGCGGAAGCGCTTCCAGTCGATGACGCGCGAGTAGGCCGACGCGCCGGCGATGATGAGGCGCGGCTTGTGCTCGTGCGCGAGTTTTTCGGCGGCGTCGTAGTCGATCAGCTCGGTTTCCAGGTCGAGCCCGTAGGGCACCACGTTGAACCACTTGCCGGACATGTTCACCGGCGAACCATGGGTAAGATGGCCGCCATGCGGAAGGCTCATGCCGAGAATCGTGTCGCCGGGCTTCAGCGCGGCAAAGAACACCGCCTGGTTGGCTTGCGCGCCGGAATGGGGCTGCACGTTGGCGGCCTCGGCGTGAAAGAGCTTCTTGACCCGCTCGAGCGCGAGTTCCTCGGCCTGGTCGACGCATTCGCAGCCGCCGTAGTACCGCCGGCCGGGATAGCCTTCGGCATACTTGTTGGTGAGCTGGGAGCCTTGCGCCTCCATCACCGCCTGGCTCGCATAATTTTCCGACGCGATCAGCTCGATGTGGTCTTCCTGCCGCTGGTTCTCGCAGGTGACCGTGCGATACAACTCGGGATCGGCAATGGCGAGGGTGCGGGATCGGCTGAACATGGGCGTGGTGGTCGCTACGGGATAATCCTGGATTTTAGCACTCGACCCGGACCGCGACGGCTCGTCGGCGGCGACAAAGCCCCTTATAATCGCCCAGCCTCACGCGGCGGCCAGCCGCGGATGAACACGAAGACGGACAAGCGCCGGCACCAGCAATGCCGCGCCGGAAGCCGCGCCTCGAAGGAGACGTCCCGTGAATGCCCTCCTCGCCTTTTCCCGCGCCGTCGACAAGATGAACGAGCGAATCGGCAGCATCATTTACTGGCTGGTGCTGGCGGCGGTGCTGATCAGCGCCGGCAACGCCGTCGTCCGCAAAGTTTTCAACACCAGCTCGAATGCGTTCCTCGAGATCCAGTGGTACCTGTTTTCGGCGATCTTCCTGTTCTGTGCCGGCTACACGCTGCTCAAGAATCAGCACGTGCGCATCGACGTGATCGCCGGGCGGCTGTCCAAGCGGGCGCAGGCCTGGATCGACATTCTGGGCACCTTGTTCTTTCTGATGCCGATGGCGATCATGATCATGGTCCTGTCATGGCCGGTATTCATCCAGGCCTTGCAGCGCGGCGAAGTATCGACCAACGCGGGTGGCCTCATCATCTGGCCCGCGCGGCTGATGGTGCCGATCGGCTTTCTGTTGCTGGTACTACAGGGCTGGTCCGAACTGATCAAGCGCGTGGCCTTTCTCAAGGGCCTGATACCCGATCCATCGGAGAGGCAGAACGACAAGACGGCCGAGGAAGAGCTGGCCGACGAGATCCTGCGCACACGCGGAGAAAGAGCATGAGCGCCCGGATGATGGTCGGTACTTCGTCGGCAGAGCGCGCATGACTGCCTTCCTGATCCACAACATGGCGCCGCTGATGTTCGCGTCGCTGATCGTTGTGATGCTTGCCGGCTATCCGGTGGCCTTTGCGCTCGGCGCGGTGGGCATCGGCTTCGGACTGCTAGGCATCGAGCTGGGCCTCTTGCAAGCCACGCTGTTCCAGGCGCTGCCCGAACGGGTCTGGGGCGTGATGTCCAACGACACGCTGCTGGCGATCCCGTTCTTCACGTTCATGGGGCTCATCCTCGAGCGCAGCGGCATGGCCGAGGACCTGCTGGAAACCATCGGCCAATTGTTTGGCCCGGTCCGCGGCGGCCTGGCCTACGCAGTGATCTTTGTCGGTGCGCTGCTGGCCGCCACCACCGGCGTCGTGGCCGCATCGGTGATTTCGATGGGCCTGATCTCGTTGCCGATCATGATGCGCTACGGCTATGACCGTCGGTTCGCATCCGGGGTGATCGCGGCCTCGGGCACACTCGCCCAGATCATTCCGCCGTCGCTGGTGCTGATCATCATGGCCGACCAGCTGGGCAAGTCGGTGGGCGACATGTACGCCGGCGCGTTCATTCCGGGCATCGTGCTGACCGGACTCTATGCCCTCTACACGATGGGCGTCTGCATCTTCAAGCCTACCTGGGCGCCGGCGTTGCCGCCGGAGGCGCGCTCGCTACTGGAGCCCAACGGCAACACGGGCAACCGGTCGTTGCTGGTCTTGTTCATTGTGTCGGTCGTTGCCGCAGTGGCGTTTGCAAAAATTTATTACCCGCCCGGCGCGCCGCTCGACGAAGTCATCGTCGTCGCCACGTCAGTCGGTACCGGGGTCGCATTCTTCGCGGCGGTACTCAACCGCACATTCAAGTTCGGCCTGTTGTCGCAATTGGCCGAGCGCGTGGTGTTCGTGTTGATTCCCGTGCTGGCGTTGATTTTTCTGGTGCTGGGTACGATCTTTCTTGGCGTGGCCACACCGACCGAAGGTGGTGCCATGGGCGCCACCGGTGCGCTGCTGATGGCGCTGGCACGCAAGCGTCTCAACTGGAAGCTCATGAAACAGGGCATGGACACCACGGCCCGCCTCACCGCCTTCGTCGTGTTCATCCTGGTGGGCGCGCGCGTGTTCAGTCTCACCTTCTACGGCGTCAACGGCCACGTGTGGGTCGAGGAACTGCTGGTGGGACTGCCCGGCGGCCAGTTGGGCTTCCTGATCGTCGTCAACATCCTCGTGTTCGTGCTGGCGTTCTTCCTCGACTTCTTCGAACTGGCGTTCATCATCGTGCCGCTGCTGGGTCCGGCGGCCGACAAGCTCGGCATCGACCTCATCTGGTTCGGCGTGTTGCTGGGCGTCAACAT
>JBKJSU010000454.1:0-8315 GCA_046594415.1 Casimicrobiaceae bacterium
GACGGAAACGCCGTCGCGGCGAATCAGGAGAGGGAATGGTGGGCCGTGAGTGACTCGAACACTCGACATACGGATTAAGAGACGGATTGTACGCCGGTTGAACCCTTGTAAATCAATAGCTTGCAACGCTTGCCAACTTCGATATCAGTCTGAATAAGGCACACTAATGTCACAGGCAATCCAGCCACGTCGCAACTCCCAACAGGCCTTGCGTTGCTTCGAGTGCACCACAACGACCCGAACCCCTCTGCCCCCCAAATCCTCGCGAGCCTGACTCCGTACTCCCGTCTGTCGCCTAGGTTAGCGACGAGCACCGCCGGTCCCACGATGTGAAGTCTCGCGCCTGCATCATGCGTGGTGGTTTCGGGAAAACCGCCCATGTTCGTGCCACTGACGGGGGCGGCGTCCACGATCGCGTATGGCCTGTCGGGATGCAACGGGGCGACACTTCGCAGGACCCTGGCGCCAAACGATCAGCGTCCGACCGTCACTGGGCGCGACGCGCCAACCGGAGCATTCCTTGTCTTCACGGTTCGCGACAGCAGGTCGACGAAGGCCTGCGCCCCAGGCGACAGCGAACGACCAGCGCGCGTGACCAACGTCGAGGCACGGGTGACGGCGGGATCATGTAGCGTACGCCAACGCACCGCGTCGTTGCGGATCAGTGCCGCCGCGCGCTCCGGCAGGATGCTTATGCCGAGACCCGCTTCCGCCAGCGCCACCGCCGTGCCCATCGAGCCCACCTCGAAACGCGCCTTTGCCGGTACCATGCGCAGCGACGTGTACACGCCGTCGACCAAGGGGCGAAACGCACTGGTGGACGTCAGGTCAATGCGCGGCTCGGTGGCGATGTCGCGCCAAGTCAGCCGGCGCTTGCGCGACAAAATCCCTTTCGCCGGCAAGACTACGCCGAGCCGATCCTCGAAAAGCGTGACCAGCGTGACTTCGCTGACCGATTCCTCGAACGTACCCACGCCGATCTCGGCGGTGCCATTGCGTACTTGCTCGACGATGTCTTCCGTCAGTACATCGTGCAGCTCGACGTCGATATACGGATGAATCGCAATAAAAGCGGCGATGGCCCCCGGCAGGAACGTGGTCGAAGCAAGAGGCGACGCGGCAATCGACACCTGGCCGCGCCGCACCGCAAGCAGGTCGCGGGACTCGGCCACGGCATGGGCGACATCCCCCAGAATGCGCACAGCACGCGTGCGAAATTCGGCACCGGCAAGCGTCAGCTCAACGCTGCGCGTCGTGCGATCGAGCAATAGCAATCCGAGCTGCGACTCGAGCTCCTTCACCAGGGCGCTGGTCGCCGACTGGGTCAGGTGCAGTTCCCCCGCGGCGCGCGTAAAACTCTTCTGCCGCGCGACCTGGATGAACGCCTCCAGCTGTCGTAGCGTGATGCCCATGCAGATTAACAATTTTTTATGTTAAGTGAATCGAATAAAACTGTTTGCATTGTAGCCCGAATTTCCGTGTAATCGACGCATGACACGCGCCCTGCTTCCGGTTGCGCCTTGCTGATGAGTCCCGATTCCTCGGACGCCATTCAACACGCAGCCGCTTCGGCGGATTTCGTTGGACGCGCCCTGCCACGCCGGGAGGATGAAGCCATCCTGCGCGGCCAAGGTGCCTTCGTCGACGACCTGCATCCGCCCGGGTGCCTGCATGCGGCCTTCGCGCGCAGTCCGTATGCGCGTGGACGCATCCGCGGCCTCGATACGTCCGCCGCATCGTCCATCGATGGCGTCCACCTCGTGGTGACGGGCAACATGCTCGCAGACATCGGCACCCTCCCCGTCAATCCAATCATCGCTGGCATTCGCGCGTTTGCCGTTCCGTTGCTGGCCACGGATCGCGTAAATGCCGTGGGGGCACCAGTGGCCGTGGTCATTGCCGAGAGTGCGAGCATCGCGCGTCACGCGGCGGAGGCGATCGTGCTCGATTGCGAATCGCTCCCTGCTTATCCGGATACGGCAAGCGCGTTGGCCGGCGAACCTCTGCTTGCCGGATGGCCCGACAACATTGCGTTCGAAAAACGGTGGCAGGCAGGCGCCTACGCAGCTGCGGCCGCGCGAGCCGCGCACGTGATCGACGTCGACCTGCGCATTCCTCGCGTGGCGGCCGTCGCGCTCGAGACCCGCGGCATCCTCGTGGACTGGTCTCAAGGCCGACTCTCTGCGTGGTTGTCGACGCAGTCGCCGCATCGCGCACGCGCGCACCTGGCACAGATCCTAGGCCTTGAACTCGCGCACGTCCGCACCATCGCGGCTGACGTCGGCGGCGCGTTCGGCTCCAAGGCGTCGCTGTATCCCGAGGACGTCGTCGTGGCATTCGCCGCAATGCGTCTCGGCCGACCGGTCAAGTGGATCGCCAGTCGCAACGATGACATGATCGCCGGCGCACACGGTCGCGACGCTCGCATCGCGGCCTCCGGTTGCTTCGATGCACAGGGTCATCTGCTCGGCGTCAGGGCAGACCTGACCTATGCACTAGGCAGCTGGGCCACGTTCAGCGCGGTCGTCCCCGCTGTCAACGCAGCGCGCATCCTGCCGGGGCCCTATAGCGTGGACCACGTGGATATCACGGCGCGGGGCGTGGTGACAAATACTGCGCCTGTCGGCATCTATCGCGGTGCCGGACGTCCCGAAGCCGCCATGGTTATGGAACGGTTGATGGATCGGGCGGCGCAGTTGTTGGAACTTGATCCCGCGGAGGTGCGCCGACGCAACCTCGTGCGTGCGACTGCCATGCCATTCCGTACGCCAACTGGGCAGACGCTCGACTCGGGAGACTACGCAGCACTCATGCACCGCGCGCTCGAGGTTGCCGGGTACGCCGAACACCGCGCCCAGCAGCGCGAGCGGCGCGCAAATGGCGAACTCGTCGGCATCGGCATCAACGTCTACGTCGAGCCCTGCGGCACCGGCTGGGAAAGCGCGCGCATCACGCGACACCCCCATGGCCGCTTCGTGGTCGCGAGCGGGTCCAGTGCACAGGGCCAGGGACATCGCACCGCGTTCGCGCAGATTGCGGCGGATGCGTTGCGCGTCGATATTGCGCGCGTCGAGGTCGTCGAAGGCGATAGCGAGACTTCGCCGCCCGGAATCGGCGCGGTCGCGAGCCGTAGCATCGCCATCGGTGGCAGCGCCATCAGGCTCGCCGCGCAACGCATGCTGGAAATGTTGCTGGACCCGACCCAGGCGGCGCAACAGATCATCGTGGCGGAGGCAAAGTACACTGCCCTCGCTGAGGCGTGGAGCGCAGGCTGTTGCATCGTCTTCGTCGCAATTGACGAAGATACGGGTGAACTCACCGTGCAGATGGCAACGTGGGTCGACGATGCCGGCATCATCATCAATCCCCTTCTTGCGGATGGTCAACTCGCCGGAGGCTTTGCGCAGGGACTGGGGCAGGCGTTGATGGAGCAGATACACTACGACGAGGATGGGCAGATTACGACGGGCTCACTTCTCGACTATGCATTGCCGCGTGCCGTCGCGATGCCTCCGCTGACGCTCGCCAGCCTGCCCAGCACCACGACCGCCAATGAGCTGGGCGCGAAGGGCGTCGGCGAGTCCGGTTGTATCGCCGCACCGGCGGCCATACTTAATGCGGCCATCGATGCGCTTTCACCGCTCGGAGTTACGCATCTCGACATTCCGTTGACGAGCGAGAATCTCTGGCGCGCGATCCAGAGGTCGCGCCAACCACCATGAGGGTACGATGAAGTACATGCGCAACGAAGCGAAGGAATACGCGCACCAGAACTTGCGTGGCGTATGGGCCGCGGCACCCACGCCGTTCATCGATGACCGGCGTCTCGACGAAGCCGGCCTGCGCCGGAATCTGCGCCACTGGATCGGCGATCTCGGTGTCGGGGGACTGTTCATTTCCGGCAAGCAAGGTGAGTTTTTCTCGATGTCGGTGCCCGAGCGCAAGCGAACGTTCGATCTCGCGGTCGACGAAACGGCGAGCCTGGGTTCGCGCAGCGGTACGATCCTTTCGTGTTCGGACCAGAACATCGACACGGTTATCGATCTCGCGCAGCACGCGCAGGCGATCGGCGCCGATTACATCGTCGTGCACGCTCCGGTGCTCAACTTCGGACGCGACATCGACAGCACAGTCTACGAGTACTACCGCCATGTTGCATCCAAGACGGATCTTGGCATCGCGATGTGGAGCCACCAAGACGCCGGCTACCTGATGAGTCCCGAATTATGTGCACGCATCGCAAAGGATATTCCCAACATCGTGGCGATCAAGTACAGCGTGCCGCGCGAGATGTACATTCGACTCACACGCATGACCGAAGGCACGCTGATCGTCAGCACGTCGTCGGAGCCCGAATGGCTCGACAACATCGTCGAACTCAACTGGCAGGTTTATCTTTGCTCAATTCCGCCGTTGCTGTATCAGACGGCGACTGATCGCCGCATTCACGATTACACGCAACTTGCGATGGCAGGCGAGATCGGCCGCGCGCGCGCAATTCGCGACAGCCTCGAGCCCGTGCGTCAGGCACTCGAGAATTCGCGCCCACCGGGAACGCCACAGGGCCAGCAGAAGTATTGGCAGGAATTGTTGGGCCAGGTCGGCGGCGACGTGCGGCGGCCGCTGCTGTCGCTCACCGACGCCGACCGGGCGACGATCAGGACGGCATTTGCGGCATCGGGACTGCAGTCGCCAGCAGGTCTCGCAAGCAAGACTCCCCCGTGATCGAGGTTGCCTTCATCGGCTTCGGTGCGATCGGGCGATCACTAGCGCGGACACTGAAATCCCATACGGACGCCGTGAAGGTCGTCGCCGTACTCTTGCGTACGCCGCTGTCGGCGGCGGCACGCGCCGAACTCCCCGACGGCGCGCGTGCGGTGGCGACCCTTGGGGAGCTACTCGCACTACGTCCTGCGGTCGTCGTCGAATGCGCAGGACATGATGCACTGCGCGACCATGGCGCACATGTCCTCGCGCACGGGACCGATCTGGTGGTGGCGTCGGTTGGTGCGCTCGCCGCGGCACCGGTGGAGTCCGCATTGAACGCCGCCGCGGCCGCGGGATCCGCGCGGATCCTCTTTCCCTCGGGTGCACTTGGGGCGCTTGATATCCTTGGCGCCGCCAAGTTGGCGGGGCTTGCGCGAGTGACGTACAGCGGGCGCAAACCAGTGCAGGCCTGGCGCAACACCGCCGCGGAGCGCATGGTCAATCTCGATGCGTTGCGTGAACCCGGCACGTTTTTCGAACGTTCGGCACGCGAAGCGGCACTGCAGTTTCCGCAGAATGCGAATGTCGCAGCCGCAGTGGCGTTGGCAGGCCTTGGGTTCGATGCCACGCAAGTCAAGCTCATCGCGGACCCTGACGCAACGAGCAATTTGCATCGCATCGATGCCGAAGGCGCGTTCGGCAGCTTCGAATTTGGCGTGACGGGACGCGTCCACGCCGATAATCCCAAGACCTCCATGCTCGTCGCGTTCAGCATTGCGAAGACATTGCTCAGCCTCCGGGCACGCATGGCCTTTCTTTGAACCTTGTCGATGGCGACCTATGACCGGCTACGGACACCCCCTAAATTTTCCCAAGTGGCTTCGTGAAAATGCCGACAAGTTGCAACCGCCTGTCGGCAACCAGCAGGTCTGGCAGGATGCCGACCTCATCGTGACGGTGGTCGGCGGACCCAATCAGCGCACGGATTTTCACGACGATCCGCTCGAAGAATTTTTTTACCAGTTCAAGGGCAATGCGAGCCTGCTCCTCCTCGATCGCGGGCGCATCGAGCGCGTCGCACTTGCGGAAGGAGATATTTTTTTGCTGCCGAGCCACGTCCGGCACTCGCCGCAACGTCCGGAGCAAGGCAGCCTCTGCATGGTCATCGAACGGGCCCGTCCCGTGGGCCTCATCGACGGCTTCGAATGGTATTGCGCGAACTGCGCCGCGCTCGTGCATCGGTCCGAGTGTCAACTGCAGAGCATCGTCACCGACCTGCCGCGGGTCTTCAAGTTGTTTTACGACAGCAGTGACCTAGATCGGCGTTGCGCCTCGTGCGGCACGATCCACGCAGGACGGGACTGGGCGGCGTGGCATCTCCTGCTGCACGAGCGTTCCGTGCAGTGACTCCGGTGCGCGTCGGTGCCGTATCGATCACTCGCATCGTCGAGTCGGAAGCGCCGTTGCTCACGCCCATGGAATTTTGTTGCCCGACAGCACGCCCGCGCTGATTCGTGGCGAACTGGAATGGCTCGCTCCACGTTTCTACGATCTGAGGACAGAGAGGCTCGTGATCGCGATTCAGAGTTTCCTGGTCAAGTCCGGACATCACACAATTCTCGTGGACACGTGCTCCGGCGAGCACACGGATCGGGGGTGCCCGTTCTTCCACCAGCGTGAATGGCTATGGCTCGACGCGCTGCACCGATCCGGACATGCGCCGGAAGACATCGACATCGTCCTGTGTACCCATCTTCACGTCGACAGAGGTGGCTCGGTTAGTTAAGACAGAGTTTCGCGCTTCGTAAGTGAATCACCTGCGGTGGCGGGATTCGGCAGGCGGGTCGCCAGCAGTATCCCAGTACATCATTCAGGCTGCGTTCTTTAGCGGTAGTTGGAGGAAGTATGCTTCGTCGGGAGTTCGGTTACCCAGTGCAGTGTGCGGTCGGCGACGATTGTAGAAATCCAGGTATCGTTCGATGCCGGCCTTGGCCGCACTGACACTTTCGTAGGAATGCAGGTAAACCTCTTCGTACTTGATCGAGCACCACAGCCGTTCCACGAATACGTTGTCGCGCCAGCAGCCGCGGCCGTCCATGCTGATGGTGATCCCGTGATCGTGCAGCATCGTGGTGAAGGCATCGCTGGTGAATTGGGTGGATTCAACTGGTCGTCGCAACACCTTTGATCATGGAGGTGTTTCATGGGACGACCGGCAGGATGGATGCGACAGCTGACGGGGCGGAGTGCGTTGCGCTCGCCAGGTGCCCCGTCGCTTCGACGTGAGATCGAGCGGCTATTCTGGAAGCAGATTGCGACCGGTATCACAAGCGAGAAGGCGGCGGAGGCAGTTGGCGTATCGCAGCCGGTAGGCACGCGCTGGTTCCGTTATCGTGGCGGCATGCCGCTCTTTATGTCTAGCCCCATTTCCGGAAGGTATTTGACGTTCGCAGAGCGGGAAGAGATTGGACTACTCTCGGCACAAGGCATAGGCGTGCGTGAGATCGCTCGTCGAATCGAACGAAGCCCGTCAACGGTCTCGCGTGAACTGAGACGTAACGCTGCAACGCGTGGCGGCAAGCTGGAGTATCGTGCTTCGGTCGCGCAGTGAAAGGCAGAATTAATAGCCAAAAGACCGAAGCCGGCCAAACTGGTGACCAACTCACGCCTGCGCTGCTACGTGCAAGATCGCTTGGAAGGCAAGGTTCGTGATGCTGATGGCCGTGAGATTGCCGGACCACGGCAGGCACCTTTCATAGGTAGAAACAAGCCACACCGCGGTGACCGCAAGTGGGTCAAGGGCTGGTCCCCTGAACAAATTTCCAATCGGCTGCAGATTGAGTTCCCGGATGACGAATCCATGCGCATCTCTCACGAGGCCATTTATCAGGCTCTCTACATTCAGGGACGTGGTGCCCTCAAGCGTGAGCTGGTGACCTGCCTGCGCACCGGGAGAGCGTTGCGCGTGCCGAGAGCCAGGGCACAAGCCAAGGCGTGGGCGCATGTCAGCGAGGAAGTGATGATCTCCAACCGCCCTGCGGAGGTGCAAGATCGGGCCGTGCCAGGACATTGGGAGGGAGACCTGATCATCGGCCGCGACCGATCCGCGATTGGTACGCTGGTGGAACGAACAAGCCGATTCACCATGCTTGTCCACCTGCCTCGCGAGAAGGACTACGGGCTAATTCCTCGGACCAAGAATGGCCCTGCGCTGGCAGGCTACGGCGCGGTCACCATGGCTAAGGCGCTCCAGAAGACGGTGACGAAGCTGCCTGCCGAGTTGTGGCGATCATTGACTTGGGATCGAGGCAAGGAGCTATCCGATCACGCCCGCTTCACTGTCGACTCCGGGGTCAAGGTTTTCTTCGCCGATCCTCATAGTCCTTGGCAGCGCGGCACAAACGAGAATACCAATGGCCTGTTGAGGCAGTACTTCCCTAAGGGCACTGACCTTTCTCGTTGGAGCGCTCGACAGATCGGAGCCGTTGCCCACGCGCTGAACGCCAGACCCCGGAAAACGCTCGGCTGGAGGACACCTGCCGAGGCGCTGAATGATTACTTAGGATCTGTTCGCCAACCCAGTGTTGCGACGATCGGTTGAATTCACC
>JBKJSU010000436.1:0-3889 GCA_046594415.1 Casimicrobiaceae bacterium
CTGGAATTCAGATTTGTTGTCGAACGGCAGCATCTTCAGCACCACGAGCTGGAACGCCGGCAGCGCCAGCGAGCCGGCGATCAGCAACGCGATGCCCAGCCACAAGCGCAGCCGGTTGCGGCCACCCCGCGCGGCGTCGAGAAACGGCGCGAACAGGCGCTCGAACAGTGGCGCCAGCCGGCGCGACAGGCCGCCGTGCACGGCGCCGGCCACGCCGGGCTGCAGCCAGATTCGCGCCAGCCACGGCGTCACGGTAAAGGCAATCGCCAGCGAAATCAGCATGCCCATGCTGGCGTTGATCGGGATGGGACTCATGTACGGCCCCATGAGGCCGGAGACGAAAGCCATCGGCAGCAGTGCCGCAATCACGGTGAGTGTGGCGAGAATCGTCGGGCCGCCGACCTCATCCACGGCCTGCGGAATAATGTCGGCCAGCAGCCGCCCGGGTGCCAGGTCGCGATGGCGATGGATGTTCTCGACGACGACGATCGCATCGTCGACGAGGATGCCGATCGAGAAGATCAATGCGAACAGCGATACGCGATTCAGCGTGAAGCCCCATGCCCACGAAGCAAACAGCGTGGTCGTCAGCGTCAGGATCACCGCGGCACCGACAATCGCGGCCTCACGCCGGCCAAGGGCCAGCAGCACCAGGATCACGACGCACGCCGTGGCGAACACCAGTTTCTCGATCAGCTTCAGCGCCTTGTCGTTGGCGGTGGCGCCATAATTGCGCGTGAATTCGACGCCGACATCGGCCGGGATCACCGTATTGCGCAGATTGTCCACGCGCGCGATCAGGGCATTGGCCACGTCCACGGCGTTCTGGCCGGGCTTTTTGGTGATGGCTAGCGTCACGGCGGCGGATTCGTGCGGCGCGGCACCGGCCACGCCATGCCAGACGAATTGCTCCGGCGGCGGCGGACCATCCTCGACCGTGGCTACCTGTTCCAGGAACACCGGCGCGCCGTTGCGCACGGCGACGATGAGGCTGCCCAAGTCGCGCGCGTCGCGGAAAAAGGGGCCGGCCTCGACCAGCGTCGCGCGGTTGTCGCGGATGATCTCGCCGACCGTGGCGCCGCTGTTGGCCGATTGCAGCGCGTCGCGGATTTCGCGGATCGTGATACCGACTGCCGCCATCCGCGTGGGATCGAGCTGCACGTTGAGCGCGCGCCGGGCGCCGCCGATCGTCCGCACGTCGCGGGTGCCGGCCACGCGCTTCAAGTCGGTCTCGATGGCATGGGCCACGCGTTCGAGGTCGGCCGTGCCTGTGGCCGCATCCTTGGCGAAGAGCGTGAGCGCGACGATGGGAACATCGTCGATACCCTTGGGCTTGACGATCGGCTGCAGCGTGCCGAGGTTGCGCGGCAGCCAGTCCTCGTTGGAGAGAATCGTGTCGTACAGCCGCACCAGCGCCTCGGTGCGCGGCACGCCCACCTTGTACTGGACGGTCAGGATGGCCATGCCGGGACGCGCCACCGACAGCACATGCTCGACGTCGGCGATCTGGGCGATCACCTGTTCCGCGGGCGCCGCCACCATCTGCTCCACGTCGCGGGCGGAGGCGCCCGGGAACGGGATCAGCACATTCGCCATCGTCACGTTGATCTGTGGTTCCTCTTCGCGCGGCGTCACCAGCACGGCAAAGATGCCGAGCAGCATCGCCACCAGCGCCAGCAGCGGCGTGATGCGCGCATCCTGGAAATAGCGCGCGATGCGGCCCGCGATGCCGAGCGAGTGCGGTGCCGATGGGGACATGGTCATTGCCTCGCGGCAGTTACCGGATCGAGCGCAATGCGTTCCCCCGGCGCGAGGCCGGCGAGCACCTCGACGGCGTCGCCGCGCGCGCGCCCAAGGCGCACCTGCCGCAGCTGAGGCTTGCCATCGGCGTTGACCACGTAGACCGCGTTGAATTCCGGGCGGCGGACAACGGCCGCGGCGGGAACCGTCAGCGAAGCTACGGCGACGCCGGCGACCGGAAACTGGACACGGGCAAACGTTCCGGGCGTCAGCGCCGGGCCGGCATCGGGCAAGGCGAGGCGCACCTGCTGCGAGTGCGTCGCGGCATCGACCGTCGGCAGGACCTGCATCGTCACCGCGTCGACGGTCGACGCGGTACCGGTGGCGTTGCGGACCTCGATGCGCGCCTTCCGCGACGGATCGAGGGCGGCCGCGCGTCCTTCCGGCACGCTGGCCACCACCCGCAGCTGCGTCGGGTCGTAGAGCGTGAGAAGCGGGGTTCCCGGCGTGGCCATGTCGCCCTGCTCGACATTGACGGCGGCGACGACGCCGGCGAAAGGCGCGACGAGGGTGGTGAACGTCGACATAGTCGACGCGACACCCGCCTGCGCGGTGGACGCATTCTTCTGCGCTTCGGCGGACTTCCACTTCGCCTCCGCCTGATCCATCGCCGCCTGGCTGATGTACTTCTGGGCGAACAGGCGCTGGCTGCGCTCGAACTCGCGTTGCGCGACGTCGAGTTGCACACGCGCCGAGGCCGCCTGAGCCTCGCTGGCCGCCAGTTCCCCCGTCACGGTGCGACTGTCGAGGCGGAGCAGGACCTGCCCGGCCTTCACGACATCACCGGCGCGCACCTTCATCTCGACGATGCGCGCCGGAATCTGCGCGGCGATCACGCTCTGCCGCGTTGCCTCGACCACCCCCTCCGCGACGAGGATGTTCGGGCCCGTTGCTGCCTGCACGACATGGGTGGCGAGCGGCGTCGCGGCAGTGGCCGGCAGCCACGGCAGGAGCATTACGCCGCACAGAAATGCAACTACGCGAACCATGGGTTATCCCTGTCAACGGATGCCGGGCTACTCGCCCGCCGCCCTGTGGTCTCCACCGGAACGAACGCCTCGATCGGGCGGGGCTTTACAGCAGCACCACTCCGCCATACTATATAACCATATAGCGATATAGTCAAACAATGATTCACGGTCGGGTATGATCAACATCAATCTCCAAGGGTGCCTGCTGATGGAAGGACTGAACGATCCGGCGCTTGAGCAGGTAGCGGGGTTTTTCCGCGCGATGGGGGAGCCGCTGCGCCTCAAGATCCTCAACGCGCTGCGCACCGGCGAGCGCAATGTCGGCGAGATCACCGCCGAGCTGGCCTGCAGCCAGGCCAACGCATCCAAGCACCTCGCCGTGCTCGCGGGCAATGGACTGGTCGACAAGCGCCAGAGCGGCACCAGCACCTACTACCGCATCCGCGATCCGCGGATTTATGAGTTGTGCGATCTGGTCTGCGGCCACGTCGGCGCGCGTATCGGCCGCGACGCGGCGCTGCATGACATGTTCGCGCACGTTGCCGTCAAGCCCCGCAAGGCCGCTGCCGCCAAGCGCTCGAAGTGATCGCGGCGCGCGGGCGCGGCTACGGCCCGTCGGTGCCCGGCGCGCCCTGCTCGTCGAAGCGATGGTAGGGCCCGGTGCCGCTGTGCGGCGCCACCGTCGCGGGCACGAACTTGCCTGATTTCACGTCGAACACATGCACCTCGCCATCCTCGATGACGTAGTGCCAGCCGTGCAGCGCAAGCTTGCCGGCCTCGACGCGGCTGCGCACCATCGGGTAGCCCATCAGGCGCTCCAGTTGCAGCACGACGGCCCGTTGCTCGGTTCGGCGCAGTGCTTCGGGCGTCACCTGCACCGGCAGCGCGGCCTCTCGTCCCAGTTCGAGCCACGCGGCCAGGTTGGTGGCCTCCGGCGCCACTTCCTCGTAGAGCGCCCGAATACCGCCGCAATGCGAGTGGCCGCATACGACGATCCGCGCAACATGGAGGTTCAGCACCGCGAATTCGATGGCGGCCGCCGTGCCGTGATAGCCGGCCGATCCATCGTGCGGCGGCACGAAGGCGCCGACGTTGCGGACGATGAACAACTCGCCCGG
>JBKJSU010000025.1:0-3046 GCA_046594415.1 Casimicrobiaceae bacterium
CGCCGGACCTACAACTGACGCAACCCGGGCGTGACGCGCCCTGCGGCGGCGCCGCACGCGCGAGGCGTTGGTGACGGGCGACCAGAACGCCGGCAACACCATTTGCTGCCGCCTGCCTGGCCGCTGATCGCCATCACTCAGGCATAGTCAACGCCCGATCCGGTCTTACCGGGTCGGGCGTTTTCATTGGTGGCTGCTTGCGACCCGCCCGTGCCGAATGGCAATGCCGAGCAACCCCACCGCTGCCCCGGCGAGCACGACCTGCGCGAAAAAGATGGCGCCATAGGCGCCGTCGTCGCTGACGCCCGCCGCATGCGTAACGGCAAACACCAACTGCAGCAACTCGAGGCCGAATTCGGTGCCCAGCATGATCGCGATCGACGGCAGCGCCGCCAGCAGCGGATGCGTCGCGGCGTCGCGCAACACGGCGAGGCACACCAGCACGGTGAGGCCCGCCACGCCGAAACCGCCGATGGCGGGGGTCCACAGGAAGTACAACGGATGCGCGATCCACGGATAGGCCGCGATGGCGGCGAGACCCGCCACGGCAATGCTCGCGAAGCCCAGGAGGAGCACCGAGTCCGCTGCGGGCCGGCGATGCACGAGCATGCCGGCGGCAAGCGTGCCCGCGATCTGCGCTGCCGCCGAGAGCGTCGAGCGGTCCGCAATGAACGATTCGGTGAATTGGCGTTGCACGAGCCAGGCGGTGTCGAAGAAACCCGTGGTGGGCATCTCGAGCACAAACAGCGCCAACAGCAGCCGTCCCGCGGTGCCGGTCAGCGAGGGCGGCATGGAATACGCCTTCACCTCGCGTGCCAGCCAGGTTGCCGCCGTTGCAAAGACGGCCAGGCCCACCAGCGTCATCGGCATCGCATAACCCGACACCGAGCCGGCCGTGGTCCAGACCTCGAAGGCGACCACCGCGGCAACGAACGCCAGCAGCAAATGCGTGGGCATGACGGTGACCGTGGTCCCGGCATTGCGTACGGCCGGGAGTGCCACCCCGAGCACGCCCAACAGCGCCAGCAGCACCAGCGGCAACGCGGAGAACCCGAGGAAATAAAACCCCATGCCCAGCACCGGCAGAAGAATCTTGACCATTTGCGGCGCGACCAGGAATCCCGCGGGCGCGGCACCGGTCCAGAGTGATGTAAGCGTCGTGCGCATGGCCGGTGTGGGCGCCAGCGGCACGAGCGACTGCGCGGCCGGTGCCAGCAGCGCGAGCGCGCCGGCGCCCAACGAGAAGCAGACAAACGCCGCCAGCTCCCGCACCGCGGCCGACTGGCCGGACAGATCAACCAGCGCAAACGTCGCAAACGCCACGGTGGCGACGACACACGCACCGACGGCGAGTGCGCGCGCACTCAGTCGCTGCAGCAGCAACGGGCACGCCGCAAGCGCCACCACCATGCCCGCGATGATCAATTCCAGCAGCATCGCGACGTTCTCGGTGGCGATGCCAAGCAACGCCGCGAACCGGGCCTCGCTGACCAGCACCGAACTGCTGACGATCGATTTGAGCCCGTTGCCGAGGAGCACGACGCCCGCCAGCACGGCGAAGGCGAACGTGCCGCCCGTGGGTTCGAGTCGAGCGGTCGCCGGAGGTGCTCGCATTGTCACGCTAGCGGAGTTCGATGGTGGCCGTCGCTCGCCGAGGCGAGCAGGTCGGAGTGGCGCTACGTTCGACCGGGAGCGGCGATCGCGCCGCGATGGCAAAATTGGCCGCACGCTCCCCGGATCTTGCAGAAAACCGGCCCGATGGAAGACTGGCGCGCCCGACAGGATTCGAACCTGTGACCCTTGGCTTCGGAAACCAATACTCTATCCAACTGAGCTACGGGCGCGTGAACCCACTATTGTAGCCGCCCGCCGCCGGACGCGTCCATGCGGCGATCCGGCCGGCCACGGCCGGCCGCTATCCTGCGGCCGCTCCACGCTATAATGGGAGGCTTTTGGAAGCGGCTGGACGGCAAGGTGCCAGGCTTCCCATGCATCGACGCCGCGATCGTGACCCGACGCGGCGTTGCCATAGCCAACTACGCGATACGACCATGACCGAAGAGCACTCGTCCCCGATCAAGACCCCGAAACAACTCATCGTCGTCGTGCTGCTGGCATTCGCAGTACCGATCGCGCTGGCCATCCTGGTGTCGCAGCTCGTCACCAGCGGCAAGAAAGGCACCGAGGACAGCGAAAACGGCGTCCTGGCGCGCATTGCGCCCGTGGGCACCGTGATGCTCGCCGAAGCCAGCGGACCCAAGGGCATGCTGACCGGCGAACAGGTCTACGGCCAGGTGTGCAAGACCTGCCATGAAGGCGGCCTGGCCGGCGCGCCCAAGTTCGGCGACAAGGCGGCGTGGGCCACGGTGGTCGCGCAGGGCGACAAGCTGTCGTTCGAGCATGCGCTCAACGGCATCCGCGCGATGCCGGCGCGTGGCGGCAACAGCGAACTGACCGATGACGAGGTCAAGCGCGCGGTCGTGTTCATGGCGTCGAAGGTCGGCGCCACATGGACGCCGCCACCCGTTGCCGCGGTTGCTGCCGCCGCGAGCGCGCCTGCCGCTGCCGCTGCTCCAGCGGCCGCCGCATCGGCCGCCTCCGCACCTGCTGCCGCACCCCTGGTGGTGGCTGCAGCACCGGCGGCCGCTGCGGCCAAGCCCGACGGCAAGAAAATCTACGATGCCGGCTGCGTGGCGTGCCACGGTGCCGGCGTGGCCGGCGCGCCCAAATTCGGCGATAAGGCGCTGTGGGCGCCGCGGATCAAGACCGGCATGGACGCCCTCTACGCTTCCGCCATCAACGGCAAGGGCGTGATGCCGCCCAAGGGCGGCAATACAGCGCTGTCGGATGCCGACGTCAAGGCGGCTGTCGATTTCATGGTGGCTGCGGCGCAGTAACGAAGCCCAAAAAAGGGGCCGGGTGCTAACGCCGCGAGGCTGAAGTAACCGTCTGTAATGTCAAGCGGCGGTGGCCTCCAAGGTGAACAGTTTTTGGTCGCGCACCATGGCGTTGAGAATGGTCACCATCTTCCGAATGCAGGCCACGA